>DATFZN010000035.1:0-41385 GCA_035314425.1 Candidatus Acidiferrum sp.
CAATGACGAGGACCGAGGCCGGGCTAACGGTTACGGTAATTACGTTCGGGCCCGAACTGCCGCACCCACTCAGTGCCAAAATTGCACCGCACACCATACCGAATGCGGCCTTCTGAAACGCTCGAAACTTCATAACGGACATCTCCCCCAAATGGGCGCTGCAGGAATTTCCGCGCACCCTCTTGCTTGTTCTTATTTCCTGGTATTTACCTAATCTCGTTTTGAATAGGATGCGGAAACCGCTCCCCTTCGTTGTTCCTTCATTGCCTAAAATGTCCGGCTGACCGTAAATCGGAAAGTGCTAGCCGGCTCGAAATAGTTCAGTCTCCCGGGGTTCTGCAAAATCGGTTGCAGTGGCGTTAAAACCAAAGGATCGCACCTTTTCGGATGAAGCGGGTCGGTCAAACCGAGCGCCTGGCACTGCAAAAAAAGATTTTCCGGATTGTAGATATCGTAAGGCGCCACCAGCGTTGTATGCAGCCGCAGTGGGTTATAGGCATAATAAATACGGAACGGCGCTTGAACGATCGGCAGATTCACGATGAACTCAATACCGGTTGACATTCTCAACTTAAAGTTAGTCCCGGAAGCAATTCCCAACTCCTCCTGCTGGTTGGCCAATGGAAACGTCGTATTGATGTTGGCTACGCCCGTGGGATCTAGCCGCAACCCGCTTTTCTGCAAAATTCCATCGGTTCCGGTATCGACGAAAAGAGACATACTCACCGGTCCGGCGATCGGAATCCGATATTCAAAGTTGACGACTCCCTGGGTATCTCCGCCAGGGAATGCGATTGTGTAGGCGACTACCGGCACGGTCAACGTGTAGATTCCCCCGTGGTAGGGAATCGTGATCGGCTGATTGACTACGCTCGGGATAAACGTAACCGGTGAAATTGCGCGAACGTCAAACCCTCGTAAATCGTTCTCGCCGCCCATATAGAAGCGACTGTAAGGTGGGACCTCCTTGCCGCCATAACCCGTGGTGAAAGCACCCAGAACTCGGAAGCCAACGGCATTACGTCGGTGATTGATCGGGTGGAAGTAGGTGTACATACCGGTGTTGGTGATGGTGTTGACGTTGCCACCGATCGGTCCGCCGGTAAACGCCAAGGAATAGAAGTAGCTCTTCCCGGATGTTGCATTGATGGGGCTGTTCAGGGTGTTGTGATTGAGCGATGCGGTAATCGTGCTCGCGATGATTCCATCCAGGGCGCTGGGCCCGGCGATTGCCCGGTACTGGAGTTGCGTAAACAACAAGTTCGAGGCGTCGTTGTAGGTGGTGATGTTGGTGCGCGTCAGTCCATAGGTCAGAGACAAACGGGTGAACGGCAACTTCTTCCAAGGATAGCTGGCAAATGCAGTGAACCCTGTGCTGTTCTGGTTATAGTTCTGGATGTATTGCGGGTTGATGCTGACTGACTGCCCGGTTACGAGCGCGGCTTGTTGGGCCTGATTGTATTTATACAAGGAGGAGAAAATGGTGAACCCGCTCGAAATCGGACGATCGAACAGATACGGTTGCGTGAAACCGAACATGAAGTTCCGCTGGTATTGGCCAACCTGCGCGGACAATGTGAGCGTTTCGCCTAAGCCCAGGAAGTTGTTGGTCTGGTAGGTCAAGCCAATAAACCCGCCAGAAAGTCCGCTGACACCGCCCTGCAAACCGATCGATTGTTTGCCCTTTTCTTTCAACTTAAGGAGCAAATCGACGGTGCCTTCTTTGGTGTTACGTTTGATTTCTGCCGCCTTGTCGGCCTCCAACTTATCGAAATAATCAAGTTGGTTCAGGCGGAGAATGCTCAATTCCCATGCGCGCTTGTTGAACAACTGGCCTTCATCGATTAGCAATTCTCGCCGGATTACTTTATCCCTCGTGGTGGTATTTCCGCTGAAGTCGATACGCCGAACGTAGTATTGCTTTCCTTCGTCAAATTTCAGGGTGACGTTGATTTTCTTGGTCGCATCATCGATATCGAATTCGGGTTGCGGGGTGAAATCGATAAATCCGTACTGCCCGTATATTTTTCCGTAATCTTCCAGCGCTTTGCGGATCTTGGCGGAAGAGAATACCTCGCCGTCTTTTACAGGGAAGGCCCCCTTAAGAGCATCGACCTTCAAAGATAGCGCTTTGTCCGGGTCGCTGCTGACAATCTTCAGCGTGCCCATCATGTAGCGGTCGCCTTCTTCAATCGGAATCGTGATGTTTACCGCTTTCCCCTCGGACCTACCGAGAATTAGCGGAACCCCGTACTTCCATCCGTTGGTGTCCACGTTTTCAATTAGGGGATCCGGCAACACCACCTTAAAGTAGCCGTTGTCCTGATACAGTCCGCGAATTCCGACTTCCTGGTCTTCGATCAATTTGTCGTGGTCGTACGTTTTCGACATCACGTTGATCTCAGTGATGTAAAGAGGGATTGCGTAGGGGCGGTCATTATGCATAGCGCGAATGAGTTTGCGGTCGCTGAACGCGTGATTCCCGGTGAATTTGATTTTGCCGACCTTTACTTTCGGCCCTTCATCGATTTTGAATACCAGAATAACGGCATTGCTCGATGCAATTCGCTCATATTCTGGGGTCACTGTCGCGTACTGGTGTCCGTGCTCGCCCAACAAATCCTTCAAAACCACCTCGGCTTTTTTGATTCTGGTTGGATCAAACTGGCTTTCAACCGTCAGCCCAACCTTCTTTTCCTTGAAACGATCCAAAATATCTGACTCGGAAATCGAGTGGATACCTTCATAACGAATGCGGCGGATGATGGGCCGCTCGCGCACGTCGAAAATGATAATTTTCCCGTTCGGTTTGTCGGGCGAATCCTCAACGGTGAGCTTTACATCTTCGAAAAATTGCGTATTCCAGAGCGCCTGAAAATCCCGGCGTAGCGTCTCTTCGTTGTACGGATCGCCATCGCGGCTAAAGATGCGCGCTTTCAAGGTGTCCGTGCGGATGCGGCGGTTCCCGGTGAAGTCAATGCGTTCAATGAACTCTTTATCCGTGGCTTTGGGATCATCCGCAGTCCCGAACTCCTCGATTTTCTCTTCAAGCGTCACTTTGTTCAGGGAGGCATGAAACCGATAGGTGTTCGGCGTGGAATCAACGGATTTTTCGGAAGAAAAAGTGGACGCAACCAGAAAGCCTGGAGCCAATCCTAGCAGAAAAACGAATAGGTGGCATCGCAGGCGTACACCCTGCCCACCTGCGCGCAGAGCGTTCATCCGCATCAATAAACAAACTTTCCTTCGAGCGGCCGTTGATCGGCTCAAGGCCGCGCCCCCAAACCCAAGATGTTCTTCTCCCGCCAGACTCGGTATGGACTGGCCGTGCGTGGAACTGCGAAATCCTCGACAGGCAAATCGCGTTCTCTCACGTGTTGCGTCAGATTCGCTAGTGGACTACCGGGGTTGCCTCAGCTACTGGCCGGAATGCAAGACCTTCTCCGGAAACGTAAATTTGTAAGGTCGCTGGTCTCTGAATTCCACCCTGAATCAAAGCCTCGCTTAGCGGATCTTCCACATATTTTTGCAGTGCACGCCTTAGCGGTCGAGCTCCATAACTTCGGTCTGCGCATGTCTTCTCGAGAACCCACTGGCGCGCTTCTGGCGACAACACTACCTGCAGTTGACGATGAATGAGTGTGTCATTCAACTGTCCGACAAGCAAATCGATAATACGAAGCAGATCTTCGTCGCTGAGCGGGTTAAACAGAATCACTTCGTCCAACCGGTTCAAAAATTCGGGATTGAACGCTCGCTTTACTTCGGTCATCACCAAATCTTCCATGCTTTTGAGTCCCGCTTCGTCTAATCCAGCCTGGAAGCCAATCGAAGTGCGCTTTTGCAGGTGGCGCGCACCAATATTGGACGTCATGATAATGATGGTGTTGCGAAAATCTACCGTGTTTCCCAAACCATCCGTCAGTTGCCCATCTTCAAATACTTGAAGAAGTATATTGAACAAATCCGGATGCGCCTTTTCGATTTCGTCCAATAATATAACTGAATACGGAGTACGGCGCACGCGTTCTGTCATCTGCCCGCCCTCCTCATATCCAACATACCCTGGAGGCGCGCCAATTAATTTCGACACGGAATGCTTTTCCATGAATTCGGACATGTCGAAACGAATCAGCGATTTTTCTGAACCAAAAAGGAATTCTGCCAGGCGCCGCGCGACTTCCGTTTTGCCCACGCCCGTGGGCCCAAGAAAGAAGAAGCAACCAACCGGACGCGAAGGAGACTTCAATCCCGCGCGGCTGCGGCGAATGGCACGGGCCAGGGCTGTGATCGCCTTGTCCTGGCTGATGACGCGCTTGTGTAGCTCCGGTTCGATGCGCAGCAATTTCTGCTGCTCGTCCTCCTTAATCGAAGTAACGGCAACTCCGGTCCAGCGCGACACCACTTCTTCGATATCTTCGCGCGTTACAATTCCCGTCGAAGCATCGTCGAGTTTGTAACGCTCGCGAAGTACCCGCAGATTCTCCTTCTCCTTGCGTTCTTCTTCGGAATAAAAACGCGCCTTCTCGAATTCGTGAGCCGCAATCGCCGATTCCATGCGGTGGGTGATGAACTTCACGCGCTTCTGCACTTCGCCAACTTCTCCCGGCACGGAAGCTTGTCGCAACTTCACGCGGGCGCCGGCTTCATCGATCAAGTCAATGGCCTTGTCCGGAAGGAAGCGGTCGGGAATGTAGCGATTGGAAAGATAGACCGAATAGCGCAGGGCTTCGTCGGTGTACCCGACGGCGTGAAATTTTTCGTAGCGTTCTCTTACTCCGTTGATAACTTGAATGGCCTCTTCTTCGTTCGGTGCAGGAACTTTTACTGCCTGAAAGCGCCGTTCGAGCGAACGATCTTTTTCAACAGACTTGCGGTATTCACCTGGAGTTGTCGCGCCGATGCACTGAATCTCCCCGCGGGAAAGCGCCGGCTTCAAAATATTAGCCGCGTCTAGCGAACCTTCGGCCGAGCCCGCGCCAACCAAGGTGTGCAATTCGTCGATGAACACGATGGAGTTTTGGCTCTCCATCAGCTCCTTCATGATGGTCTTCAACCGCTCTTCGAATTGTCCGCGGTATTTCGTCCCCGCAACGATCAGAGAAAGATCGAGTGAAAGAATTCTCTTGTCGCCGAGGAACGGCGGCACATCGCCATCGGAAATCCGTTGCGCCAATCCCTCGACAATGGCTGTTTTGCCAACGCCCGGCTCGCCGATCAGCACGGGATTGTTTTTGGTACGACGGCACAGAATCTGAATCACGCGTTCGACTTCGTTATCGCGTCCAACCAATGGATCAAGCGAACCTTCCGCAGCTGCTGTGGTCAAATCCCTACTGAATTCCGCCAGCAACGATGTTTCTTTCGGTCGCGCCGCGGTCGTCTTTTCTCCTGTAGTGCGCGACAATTCCTCGCGCAGCGTCGAGAGCCGCAATCCGCGCTCCATCAATATTTCCGCGCCAAAACACTTTTCTTCCCGCAGGATTCCCAGTAGCAAGTGCTCTGTGCCGACGTGCTTGTGGCCGAGCCTCTCCGCTTCTTCCGCTGCCATATTCAATATGCGCTTGCACTCCGCGCTCAGCGGCACTTCCACGGAGGTGGAAATGCGCTCGCGGATCGTGATACGTGCTTCGATCTCTTTACGGATCGATTCGATCGAGCCCTGTTGCCGCAGAAACCGGTTCGCTAGGGCTTTGTCCTCACGCATCAGACCCAGCAGCAAGTGCTCAGTCTCGATGTACGGACTGCCATACTGGCTGGCCTCGTACCTGGCAAAAAAGATTACGCGTCGCGCTTTTTCTGTATATCGTTCAAACACGATTAGCTCGCTTCTCCCCCTGGGGTCCCCTTCGCTTCAGCTTTCGCCAAGCGAGTTCGCAGAACGCCATGTTCAAGGCCTAGAATCCGATCACACCGCTCAGCCAGCGCCAGATTATGTGTCGCAATTAACGACGTCAGGCGATGCGCGCGATGCAGCCGCTCCAACAACTCAAACACGGCCCAAGCATTCAGCTCGTCCAAATCTCCTGTCGGTTCATCCGCCAGCAGCACCTTCGGTCCGGTGACGAGCGCCCGGGCAATGGCTACACGCTGCTGTTCTCCGCCAGAAAGTTCGCCTGCGCGATGTTCGGCCCGGTCGCGCAGGCCTACTTCCTCCAGCCATTTCCGCGCTTCTAGACATGCCGCGCTTCGTGGCTCACCACGCACCAGCAGCGGCATCGCTACATTTTCTGTCGCCGTAAAATCCGGCAACAATTGGTGCCTCTGCCAGAGAAACCCCACGGCACGATTGCGAAAATTTGCTAGTGCCGCATCCTCTAAGAATTCTATCGCGTTATTTTCAAAGTATACTGTACCGCTTGTTGGAGTGTCTAGCGCAGCCAGCAAATGCAATAACGTACTTTTCCCCGCTCCAGATGGAGCGACGATTGCAACCATCTCGCCTTCGCGCAAAATCAAATTTATATCGACCAGAATTTCCAGCCTTTTCTCGCCCTGGCCATACGCTTTCTTCAGTCCGCGCGCTTCCAGGATGGCTTTTTCCCGCTCGACGTTTGCTGCGATGAGCTCTGTCCTCATTCCTTCGCGCCCCAAGCCTCGCCAATCGACTACCGAACTTTCCTGCCTGCAAATCCCAGACCAGGCAAATCGATCCTCGCCCTATCTCTAAGATGCTCGACTCGCCCCGCATGCCCTGGCCTGCGGCAAATCTCGCCAGTTTGCCGCTCTAGCTACCCAGCTATTTTCCCTTTTCCTGCCCTCCCTTACCCTTTGCCCACTCGTTTGCAACAGCGCAAATCGGGGAGACGGCTAATCCATTATGTTTCAATGGCTTGAACGGCTACTTTGGACCGGGCCTGGAGCAAGCAGAGAGGTGCCCTTTCTCTGCGGCTCTCGGTTGACCCCTTAGGAGCAAATGGCCCTCCAAAGCAGGCCCGGCTCCCACAGGGGGGACGCCAGTTTCGCGCTACTCAAATCGCAGAATTTCCACCGGCAGAAGCCTTGCAGCCTCTCTTGCCGGCACGAGCGTCGCTACCATCGCAATGCCCATTGCCAGAGCAGCGATCCAAATTCCATCCACAGGATTAGGCAGGAAGGGCACATAGGGCACGGCATAGACTTCTGGATCTAGGGGTATCAGATGATAGGTTCCGGCAAGCCAGGTGAACAGATAACCTACGAGCAAGCCAAGAATAATTCCCGTGGCACCGATGGCAATTCCCTGTAGCAGAAAAATTCGGCGGATCTGATCGCGTCGCGCTC
Organism: Candidatus Acidiferrum sp.; assembly: GCA_035314425.1. GTDB lineage: Bacteria > Acidobacteriota > Terriglobia > Acidiferrales > UBA7541 > Acidiferrum. The sequence goes on from DATFZN010000035.1 coordinate 7,264, forward strand.
CCATCGATAGCAGCACAGCGATGTCGCGTGCTTTATCTGTCACGGTCATCGACAGCACCACCAGGATATTCAGCCCGGCGATAAACGTGATCAGTCCGATAAAAATGGCGGTAACAACTTTTTCTAACCGCAAAGCGCGAAACAGGGCTCTGTTCTCTTCCATCCATGTGCTGGCAACCAACCCTTGTCCGGCGGACTCCTCGATTGTTTTTGCAATTACGGTCGCCTGGGCTGGCTGTGCCAAGCGAAACTCCAACACATTTACGACATCGCCGGTTCCAGCAAGTGATTGCGCCCCTGCTAGGCCCACAAAACACCAGTTTTCGTCGTAATCGTAAAATCCGGAATCGAACACCCCGGTCACGCGGAATCGCCGCGTGCGCGGAATCAATCCATAGGGAGTCAAACGTCCCTGGGGACTCGTTACCGTAACATAATCGCCGGGGTGCAACTTCCATTCGTCGGCTAACTGCTTGCCAACCAGGATTCCTGCAATCCCTTCGCTGTCGGCCGCAAAATCCAATTTCCCCGCTGCTAATTTTTGCAACGCTTCGTCGCTGCGCTTTTCCATCTCCACTTCAATGCCTTTCACTACCACGCCGCGCGCTTGCCCGCCAAAGGAAAGCAGCACCGTCTGATAAATTCCCGGTGTAACCGAACGCACGCCCGGTGTCTGTCCCAGCTTTTCCGCTAATGCGTTGTAATCGTGAATGCCGCCCGGACCGGGCCGCGTCAGAGATATGTGTGCTGTTACGCCTAAAAGTTTTTCTTGGAGAGTTTCGCGGAACCCACTGTTCATCGCCAGCGCGATCACCAGCGTGGCCACTCCCGCGCTGACTCCCACTATCGAAAACAGCGTGACCAGCCGCAGCACCGCCGGCCGATTGGGCGACCGCAGATATCTTCGCGCCACGAACCATGCAAATCCCATGGCGCGGCGCCCGCTACTCCCGCACGCCGTCGGCTGCGTTATCGGCAACGGTATTGGCTTCGGGGCGCAAGAGCGGAAAGAGAATGACATCGCGAATCGAATGCGAGTCCGTCAGAAGCATCGTCAAGCGGTCGATTCCGATGCCTTCACCTGCGGTCGGAGGCATACCGTGGCAAAGCGCCCGAATATAGTCCACGTCCACTAGTTTCGGCACTTCGTCCCCGCCCGTCGCAATCTGCGCCAGGAAGCGCCGCTCCTGCTCTGTCGGATCGTTTAACTCGGAAAAGCCGTTGGCAATCTCCATCCCTGCCACATAGACCTCGAAACGTTCCGTCAAGGAAGGATCATCTGGCTTTTGCTTGGAAAGAGGCGAGATCTCGGTAGGAAATTCATACAGGATCGTCGGCTGAATCAACTTGTCTTCCGCCATCGTCTCGAACAATAATCCGGTCCACTCGCCATCCGCTAACTTTCCTTTGGCAGCTGCGTACGGCGCGTGATTCGCCTTCGCCCATACGTTATAGGTCTCTGTGGCTTTTTGCGGCCCCCCCGGCGAAGCGAGTTGCTCGAGCGGCGGAGCGGTACCGGCGCCTTCCGGCCAATGCTTGATGATCGCTTGGCGCATTGTCAGACGCTCGAACTTTCCAAAATCCAGTTCGAGTTCGCCGTACTTCACCCTAGTGGATCCAGTGATCTTTCTCGTCAGCAAAGCGAAAAGCTCTTCGTTCAAATCCATCAAGTCCTGGTAATTGCTGTACGCTTCGTAAAACTCCAGCATAGTGAATTCAGGATTATGCTGCGTCGAAATACCTTCATTCCGGAAATTGCGATTGATCTCGTAAACGCGGTCCAATCCGCCAACCGTCAGTCTTTTCAGATACAGCTCCGGTGCAATACGCAGATACAAATCAACGTCCAGGGTATTGTGGTGCGTGATAAACGGCCGTGCCGCAGCCCCACCGGGTATCGGATGCATCATTGGCGTTTCCACTTCGATATATCCTCGACCATCAAAAAACTTGCGCAACTCTTGAATGATGCGCGCGCGTGTATGGAAAACTTCGCGCGTCTTTTCCGTGGCAATCAAATCCAGATAACGCAGGCGATAGCGCAGCTCAATATCCGCCAACCCATGCCACTTCTCAGGCAAAGGCAGCAACGCCTTCGACAAGAAGAATAGTCCCTCCACCCAAACGGACAGCTCGCCAGTCTTGGTTCGGAACAGGCGCCCTTTTACGCCAACGTGGTCGCCCAAATCGAGTAATTGAAACAGGGCAAAGCCCTGCTCGCCGACCACATCTTTCCGCACGTAGATTTGTACCCGATGCCCGGATCCCTGTAGATGCGCAAACCCCGCTTTGCCCATCAAGCGGTAGGAAACCAACCGGCCTGCTACGCGAACCTCCACTGGCTCCGCCTCGAGTGCCATGAGGTCCTTGGTTCCATATTTTGTGAGAATGTCCCCAGGCCTCTCTGTCCAACGAAACTCCCGCGGAAACGCGTCGTAACCCAACGCCTTGATCTGTTCCAGTTTTTTTTCTCGCTGTTCAAACTGATCCCGCGGCTCAAAGTCCAATGTACTCGACAACCTTTCTTTCCGTAACCAGAGTATAAGTTGACCCTGTTGGCCAGAGCAAGGAATGGAACTGCCCCAGGAACTTGCCTCCAATATATCGCCTATTTTGGTCTACTTCCGCAACTAGAGCCGATCCTGTCTATTACCATAAATCTCTATTACTAACTAATTAAGAGACGCTACCGCTGGGCCCTCCATTCGCTTCTTCGCCGGTAACGGCTAACCCCGCTCCGTCGGGCTGCGACTGAGCCTGGCGTTTGTGGAGCTTACTGTGGCACTCTCCTCTGCCCGCAAACCCACTGAATCCGTGTCTCTTGGCGTAGGATATCCCGAGCCGCCCAGTCAAGCCCATCCCTACGCCCCGCCCGGTTCCGGCATTTCCGCAGAATCTTGCCCATAGACGACCAACCCCGATCAAGGGACAATAACGATATCCAGGGCGCGGTTTTTTCACTGCCACCGTGCAACCTATAGGACGCTTTCGCCTTCTATAGCTTCATATGTGTGCCTCGACCGCCATGCCAGGGACAACTCTCGGAGGTATTCGGCGCATCCGTAATTCTAGAAGCGGCGCCATTGCACAGTTGGCCCGACAACGACCAGCCGAACCGGTTGCGTGGACTGAAGCGGAAGCCATTCGCCGAGCTCAGGCGGGGGACGCTGCGGCCTTCGAACACCTCTATCAACTCCATAGCCGTAGGGTCTATGCCCTGTGCCTTCGGATGCTCAGCAATCCCGCAGACGCCGAAGACCTTACGCAAGAGGCTTTTCTGCAACTTTTCCGCAAGATCTCCACGTTTCGAGGCGAATCGGCATTCTCCACCTGGCTACACCGCATGACCGTGAACGTTGTATTAATGCGTCTGCGCAAGAAATCCCTTCCAACGGATTCGTTAGAAGAAACACTGGACCCGGACGCGGAGAACAGTGGCCCTAAAAGAGATGTGGGAGCACCAGACCTTCGTCTCTCGGGCGCGGTAGACAGAGTTAATCTTGATCGCTCCATTGAAAAACTACCCCCAGGCTACCGAACGGTTTTTGTTTTGCATGATGTCCAGGGTTATGAACACAACGAAATTGCCGACATCATGGGCTGTTCGGTGGGCAACTCGAAGTCGCAATTGCATAAAGCACGCACGCGTTTGCGCGAACTTCTTCAGGAAGAAATCCGCGATCAGGCGCGTCAGGAACGCCAGGCTTCTAGAACTCAGTCTGGTCACCAGGGTTGAGCTAACATGATGATAGCTACGCGTGCACAGTTTCTTAGAGTTCCCAGGTCTTTGTACTTAGAGATGGTTGGCCTGCCAGCTCCCATCTCTCCGGAGCCGATGTATGCAGTGTAAGGAATTTGTTTCCGTTCTTGAACAACAGGGTCTTTCTGTTTTACCGGATGCCGCTCAGGATCATCTTGCTGCCTGTGCCGCGTGTCAGGATTTCCTGGGCGATCTGAGCGCAATCGTTGTTACCGCAAAAGAATTCCCTGCCGAAATTGATCCTCCGCAAAGAATTTGGGTCTCTTTGCGGGCGCAACTAGAGGCCGAAGGATTGTGCAAACATCCTGTGGGGATTACCGCCGAAGCGTCTTCGCATTGGCTGGAAAGCTTGCGCGCCTGGTTCTCTCCCCGAACTTTGGCTACTCTAGGGGTAGGGTTGTCCCTCATGATTGCCGCTTTCCTGCAATTCCATAAGTCGCCAGCACGGGTGACTCCCTCTGCCCGACTAGCGACTCCACAGGTTCAACCTGACCTTCCCAAACTCGCAGACCAAACTCCGACGCCTCCTCCGCAAGTTGCCTCTACAATACGGCCAACTCAACTGCCGGTAACGGCGAAAACGCAACAGCTGAAGCCGTTGCAGGCTTCTGATCCCTCGATTGTGCCACTGACACCATCGGAAAATATTCAGTACGCCGGTACCGCCGGCTTCGGCGGACCAGGAGACGAGGGCCCGAATGGCCACTTGGTTAGCAATCCGGAGCTTGATGAGTCCATGCGCACGAATTTGCGCACGGTAAACGAATTTATTGCAGAATGTGAAGCGCATTTGAAGAAGCATCCGCATGACACGCTGGCTCGCGAATATCTGCAAAGCGCCATCCAGCAAAGACAGGAACTGATCGACGCTATCTTGGATAGCGGAAGGAGTGAGCAGTGATGATGCGTTGGATTTTCGGTGAACGAACGGTATTAACCGTTCTTGGTGTAGGCGCTCTTCTCTTGGGTTCTAGTCCGGTCTGGGGCGGTGGACCGGAAACGCAGGAACAGCATTTCGTAGTCAAGAATCGACCTGTAGTGGTATTGCAAAACATTGTGAACGGGCGTATCGAGGTAAAGTCGTGGAAAAATCCCGAAGTCGTGGTCACCAGCACCTATTCTCCTTCGAAGGTGGAGGTAGATATCGAGCAAGCGGGAGATCGCATCGATATCAGTTCGAGCGCTCTAACCGATTCGACAGCGCCGCATGACGCCGAAGCCAATTTTCAACTCACCGTTCCAGAACAAACTGAACTACAACTAAAGACCCAGACCGGATTGATCCTGGTAGAACAGGTCAGTGGAGACATGAAGCTACAAAGTTTTGCCGGCGATGTTCACCTGAAGGAAGTATCAGGCTATATCATTGTCCGGACTAGCGGTGGTTCCCTAGTTTGCACCCAATGTGCTGGTAAACTGGAATTCACCTCAATCTCGGGGCACGCACAGATCCTGCAGCCGGCGTTGACAAACGTGAATCTGATGACCACTACGGGCAATATCACCTATGATGGGGACTTTCTTCGCACCGGCATTTACACCATGAACAGCGGGCGTGGCCTGGTTGAGGTTCGTTTTTCCGGTGACGACTCGTTCGATCTGAAAGCCCAGACTATTCTCGGAACTGTCGATAACCAAGCCACCGAATATGTGAAGCCGGACACCCATGAGGGTCATCACAAGCGCAAGTTTTCAAACAGCCTGCTGTTCGGTACCGTTGGCCAGGGGCTTGCGAAGGTAGAACTCTCCTCCTACAGTGGTACAATTCGGATTCTGAAGCGGAATTAGCTTGCGCTCCGCAGAATCGTGACTCAAACATCTATTCCACGCGGAAATCCACCGCGCATTCCAGTCATCTGTCTGGCCGGCTTCATGGGCTCCGGCAAAAGCACCGTCGGCTCGAGACTCGCCCAGCAGCTTGGCTGGCGTTTTGTAGACCTCGACGAAAAAATCGAGGACGTCTCAGGCATTCCTATCCCCTTATTTTTTGAACGCCACGGTGAACCTGCTTTCCGTCAGCTTGAAGCTGAGCAATTGCGCGCCGCGCTCGGTCGCTCCATCGAACGAGCCGAGCCCACAATTATTGCGCTCGGCGGAGGCACCTACGCGCAACAAGGCGCTCCCGAATTCCTGCGCAATTCCGGCGCTCGGGTAATTTGGCTGGATAGCCCCATCGAACTGCTACTTGCCCGTTGTACGATGATGACCGGCCGTCCTCTTTTTCGCGATGAAACCAGCTTCCGTGCGCTCTATGAACAGCGCCTCGCTTCCTATCAACTCGCCGACTTCCGCGTGGATAGTTCCGCTGATCCTGCCGTGGTCGCAGCTGAAATTTTGCGGCGGGGATTGCCTGAGGCTTCCGGCAACCTTGCTGAGACTGATTTTGCTGTTGAAAAGCCGCAACCCTGAGGGGAGAATCTGGATGTCGACGAATCGCAAATCATTTTTGCTCTGGTTATTCCTTCTATTGGCATTTTCATTTTGCTTGCTGGCAGAAGCATCGCAGAAGAAATCATCCACCGGATCGATCTTTGTTGCCGACAGAGGCAAATTGAATATTTTTCTCGATAACGTCAGCGTCGGTCACGAAGAATTTGAAATTGGTCAAAGCAGTGGCAGTTGGGTAGCGAAAGGGAATTCATCGATTAAGGTCCCCGAAACCACACCCACCAACGTGACCGGCAATCTCACTTTGCAAGGGGATGGCGCGCCTATCAGCTACGACTGGACCGCGCAAACGGAAAAAACCAATAGCGCCCACATTCTGTTCTCCAATGGCGTAGCGAAAATGACCTTGCAAATGCAGGGTGCTCGCCCCTTTGAGCAGGATCTAACGTTCAGTTCGCCCTTCGTCATCGTGCTCGACAACAATCTTTACCATCAATACGCCGTGCTAGCGCGCGTATACGACTGGTCCCGCAAGGGCACGCAGAATTTCTCGGTGTTGATTCCGCAGGAACTCACTCCCGGCACAATCACCGTCAGCGCTAGCGGCCAGCTAACCTCGGGTGGCAAATCCTATGAAGGATTGAAGGTCGTGACTTCCGACCTCGAAGTAGTCCTCTACCTCGATTCCAATCACCGCCTCATGCGCATCGAAGTTCCCTCCGCAAAGGTCGCTGTTGTGCGCGAATAATTTTTAAGTAAAGTAAGGCGAGATTGCTCGCCATCAACGCGAAAAAATAAGGCTCTGGTACTGCCGAACCCCGACATTTTTCCATCTTGTCTTTTTCTCGGCAACCTTTTACCGTACTTTCCTCAGCTCGAGACTATCCTGAGGTAGAAATTTCATGGACCACATTTCCAACTCTGTATTCCTCTCGAATCCCGGTGGTGTTTCTCGTCGCGAATTCCTCAACGGTATTCTTACCACTTCGCTTCTCACCGGCGTCGCAGCGACCGATCTCTGGGCGGCAGGCGCAGAAAATGCTGTTCCCTATCGTCGCCTGGGTCGCACCGGGGAACGCGTCTCGATGGTCGGCCTGGGCGGTTACCATATCGGCGTCCAATCCGATGAGCAGGAAAGTATACGCATTATCCGCACCGCGCTCGAGGGCGGCATCAATTTTCTGGACAACTGCTGGGACTACAATGGTGGGGAGAGCGAGCTTCGCATGGGCCAAGCGCTGCGTGATGGCTACCGGCAAAAGGCCTTTCTCATGACCAAAATTGACGGCCAGACCAAACAGGCCGCCGCCCTGCAAATCGACGAGTCGCTGCGCAGACTCCAGACCGACCATATTGATCTTCTCCAGTTCCACGAAGTTATTCGCATGAGCGATCCGGAGCGCATTTTTGGTCCGGGCGGCAGCCTCGAAGCGGCACTCGAGGCGCAAAAAGCCGGCAAGATCCGCTTTATCGGTTTCACTGGGCACAAAAATCCCGCGATCCATCTACACATGCTGGAAACGGCAGCCTCTCACAATTTCCATTTTGACGCCGTCCAGATGCCTCTGAATGCCATGGATGCTCATTATGAAAGTTTCGAAAAGCTGGTCTTGCCGGTGCTTGTCAGGAATGAGATCGGCGTCCTCGGCATGAAGCCGATGGGATCCGGGCTTCTACTAAAGAGCAACACCCTCACCCCAGCCGAGTATCTGCTCTACGCCATGAGCCTTCCGACCAGCGTAGTCATTACCGGTTGCCGATCCATCCCGAATGTCCAACAAGCTCTCGACGTTGTGCGCAATTTCAAGCCCCTCACTGCCACCGAGTCTGCCGCACTGCTTGGCAGGACGGCCGAAGCCGCTAAGAACGGTACGTTTGAGGGCTACAAAACCACAACCAGGTTTGACGGCACCGCCCACAATCCCCAGTGGCTCGGCTAGCTCTGCTGCCCAAGGATTGTTGATAGTTTGAATGCGGCCAGCTGTCTGCCTATTCTTCCTCACCCAAAAGGCAGATCCCTCAGTCGCGAACCAGGCAACTGAGGGATAACCATTTCCTAAGCTCCGCCCAGAGTAGCGCCTCGGAACTTCCGGAGCGCTATTCTTCCTGCATCCTGTCAAAACTCTACTAGCGCGCCAGCGGGCGTTGAAATGCCGCCAGTCCTGGACGCCGCAGCGCATAACCCTGCGGTTGACCATGGGCGTGCCCGGGCACGAGCCCATTCGAATGGCTGGCGTGGCCGATGTGCCCGTTTTGTCCGTTGCCATTCGCCGGCGCGGGCTGCGGCAGCCGAGCCGGGTTACCGATAGGGCGTAGGGTGATCGGTGCTGCATTCACGTGATCGCTGATGGCTTGCAAACGCTTCAAAATCGATTGCCATTGCTCCCAGTCCAGTTGGCGCAAGAAAGGGCGGAGGCCTTGTATGAATGGATCCTCCAGCAGCGCTTCGCCGTCCGATTCTGGGATGAAGAACCGGTTCAGACCAACGTTCAACGCTTCGGAAATCTTCTCGAGCGTGCCGAGGCTCGGCGTCATCTGCCCGCTCTCAATGCGTGAGAGATAAGAGCGGCTGACCTTCGATCGCGCCTGCAATTGGCTTTGGGTCATGCTGCGCGATTCCCGTAGTTGGCGAATCCGTTGGCCGATATTCTCGACCGTCTCCTGATTTGCGAACTTAGACGGCATCACTTCCGCTGGAACTTGCTCCTCTTTCACGGCCTCTTCCGGGATCAGATACTCCAACCTCTGAGGCAGTGCGTGCACGCAGCGACGACAGTTGCCGGTACGTGTCCGGTATTGGACAAGCCCACACGTTTTGCACCGTATGACTTCCCGATCGATCTCCAAAGTGTTCATAGTGGTTTCTTTTTCCATATTTGCCGACACCGGTACTCCTCGCTGACTGGTTTTTCCGGCGTGCGGATAGTTGAGGAACGTCGGAGCGTTCTTTGGGGAAGGATGAGTAACTGGCGCAACGGGAGTCTCGCTTGAATGCCTATACTGTGTCAAGAGTATTTTTTGATTTTTCGCAAGGAAATAGCGGTAATTCGCCGTGTTTACGCCCTGTTTTCGCCTGTACTGCCGAACGGGGATAAGGGACTTCCGCATCCTGTAGCGTTGTTCGTAATTCTGCACAACAACATATTGTGCTTTTGATCCTACGCTCGCTCATTTGCAAATAGACACATTTTTCACTTTAAAGCATTTTTAAAAAAAAATTCGACTCAACTGATGCTCGCTGGACTCGCGATGCGCCTCTTACGTTGGTTAGTGGTCACGGATTGGATTTCGGCCGCGCGGCTATTGTCACGCAAGAAGGTCTTCCCCTTTGATGCGGCGCATAGGTTATCCTTCTAGCTCACAGAGGGAGCCACCTGATGCTGTCTCGAGACGATGCCTGGAAGCTGGTTTGCGAATATACGGCTTCCGAGAGTCTTCGAAAGCACATGCTTGCAGTCGAGGCTTGCGTCAGCGCCTACGCTCGAAAATTCAATAACGATCGACAGCTTTGGGGCATCACTGCCCTGCTCCACGATTTTGATTATGAGCGCTGGCCTAACGAAGCTCACGCAGCAAATCAGGAGCATCCTGCGGAAGGGGCAAAAATTCTTCGTGAGCGTGGCTACCCTGAGGAAATGATCCGGGCCATTCTGTCTCACGCGGATTATACCGGAGTTACCCGGGAATCCGCGCTGGAGCACACCTTATTTGCCTGCGATGAGCTCGCGGGCTTTCTCACTGCTTGTACCTACGTTCGCCCATCCAAGAGTATTCTCGACCTGGAAGTCAGTTCGGTGAAAAAGCGCATGAAAGACAAAGCATTCGCGAAAGGCATAAGCCGCGAGGATGTAATTCGGGGGGCAACCGAATTGGGCGTTTCGTTAGAGGAGCACATCACCTTCTGTATCGCCGCGATGAGAGAGCAAGCCGACCCCCTCGGCTTGCGCGGCACACTGTGACTAGATTCCTGCTTCGAGAGGCGGTGCCACAGGCGCCCCGTTGCTGGGCTGAGTTTAGTTTTTAGAAGTCATGTACGAATCGACGAACTCGGTCAAAACTCAGCGCGTTCCCGAGCCTTGATTTTGGGGTTTGCCTTTGGGCTCGCCAGTCTTGGCGGCGAACGAACGCACATAGTTTACCATCATCCAGATCTCATCCGGCTTCATCTGCTGTTCCCCTGCAGGCATCTGCCCTTTGCCTTTTCCAATGATGTAGAACAATTCCCCATCGGTCCTATCTTTCAATGCCCCAGGATCTCGCCAATCGAGAAGTTTCAATTTCATGTCAGCGGCCAAATCGCCCTGGCCATCACCACTTTTTCCATGGCACATGGCACAATCATAGCCGTAAAGCTTCTTTGCTTGAGCCATACCGGCAGGGGTAGCTTTTACGGGGTTGGCCTTCTTGGCTGCCTCCTCAGGTATTTTTGTTTCTTGAGCGGGCGCCGCGGGTGCGGGATCTTGTTGCCATGGCGCCAGAGTTCCCACTGAGGACAAACTTACAATGAGGCAGAATTGCTTCAGCATAGGATATCCTCCATTCACCCCTATCGATATTGCGCGTATTCTACGCCCGCACTCACCCGAGAAGTAACAAATCTTCCATGCCACACGCTTAGAAGTGACTTCGTTTCGTGTGATGAAGGAAGAGGCAGGGTCTGCGGTTGGAGGTCGGTTGCTTTCCTACTTCTGCCCCGTCTGCGGCTCAGTCATGCTCATCCCGCCAATAATGTGCCATCCGTGGCCATTCCGGAGCCAGGTATGAGTGATCGGCAGAGTACTGGAAGTGCCATTTCCACTTTCATCCTGAAATTGATACGTGACCCAATAAGAAGTCACGCCAATGTCTCCCGAGATCTGGATGGCAGCCTGCTTCAATTCAATACGCTTGAACGCGAGGCCTTTCCTCGTTTGGCTTGTAATCCAACCTGTTATGTGGTCCTTGTGGACGGGAGCGGCACTCATGGCAGGCCAGCCGAGAAAATTGCTTTCCCAAAGCGTGGAGTACGCCCTCAAATCATTCGCTTCGACATACTGGAAATAGTCGTGCTCAAGTTTCCAGAGGGTGCGCTCGTCGCCAGCGGCCGAACTTTGAGCGCTTCCGTTATGTAGGAAAAGTAAAGTGCCCATAATTGCGGAGCCCACAAATTTGATTAGAAATTTCTGCATAGAACACCTCGATCGATGGCAAGCCAGTGATTACACAACAGTAATACAAAGCGTATAGGAATATCGGATTCTGCGCGGTTGGTCAGGAATGGAGGGGCGCTAAGACGGAGGAAAGCGCCCCTCTCGGTTTAAAACGGGGTAGATTTATCGAAACTCTATCTTCGCCTCCTTGACCAGAACATACCTGATTAGCTGTATGCCAAATTGTCCCGGCCAAAGCGAAAATGATCGCCCCGGCGCAACTGAATTATAAACACAGGGTTCGATTAGAGGTCATGAAGAGTTCCCTTAATCGCCAATGTTTCTGGTGCGGCAGCGAAGCCGTTTGGAGGGTGGAGCGCCACGGGCTTGATTGGCTGCTCGGCGGTATTTTGAGAGTTCGCCCGTATCGGTGCGATACCTGCGGCAAAAAGTTCTACAGGCGTCCATCAAAAACGGAACACAGCAGCCAGAGCACTCGGCCTCGCCCGCAGCGCACGTAATGGTGGGACGGAAAAATCACGGAGCCACTGGATCGATCCGAGAATTTTGCGGGGCGGAGATGGTGATTTCCACTTCCTCCCCCGGTTTGAGGTTTACAAAATTCCCGTCTTGGCCTTGGAAAGTATTGTCTACGCGAATCAAGCCTCACAAACTCGATCAAGGAAAGGCCATGGCCCGGGTATCCTGACAAGGTACGGCGTTCCCGGATCGCACAATTCCATTTTCGCCCTTCTTGGTAATCGGCCCTTCTGCGAATTACGTAGGTTTAGACTAGCCAAGTCTCTTCCGCGCTGGAGGGAGCGCAAGCGAATTCGTCCCGTGATTTTGAGACCTTCGCCACAAACCGGCACAGTTCGCATTGTTGCTGGTGTTTTTCCAACTGCGCATAAGACTTCGCGAATTTCGCCTGAAGTCGCAACAGTTCTTCGGTTACGGCTACCGGTGGCATTCCGACCAAAGAGTTCATCTCATCGCGCCAGCGGGACCAACTGCTTTGCGCACTTTCGCACCTGTGAAGCAGGGCATCGTATTCCTTGCAAAAAGAAGATTGAAACAAGAGTTCGGAGTTCATGTCTCGGTGTCCTCCCCGACAGGTGTCAATCGCATGCCAGCCGCCAATTCCTTAACTTCTTTGGTTTCTTGTCGTTTAGTCCAAAGGAGTACAGTGTATTCCGCTAGCTCCAGTACCCAAGAAGGTCGAGTGCATCGGGAATTTCTGTAATAATTACCTGAACGGAAAGGGGGCTGTGAGGAGACCAGTACCTTCCTCAAAAAAAAAGGGACGTCTCAGGGAGACGTCCCGGAAGGTGTAGAACGTAGCTGCTGGAAATTACTAAAATTCTAGTGCTGCCCTAGCCGGCCATCCATACATCGTTCAGTGTAAATTCTGGCAATTGCTGTAAATTTCGATTCACCGGAGGTAGCAGCTCATCGCATTGAGATCCTAACCTTAGCCCAGAATGGGAGCGCATCGAGCTTGGAGAGTCTCAAGCCTGAAGGGCCAAAACTGTCGGGTGAGCGGAGTGGCGTCGGAGGTCCCGGCGGGCAAGACAGAAATACAGTGAGACTGGTAAAATGGATGCATATGCTCAATCAGATTTCTGGATTTGATGCCGCAGGATTGCGGCATCCGCGCAGGAAGACTTACGGCGTCAAAGTCGGCCACGTGCAAGTTGGCGGCGGGGCACCGATTGTGGTGCAGTCAATGACCAACACGGACACGGCCGACGTGGAAACGACGTTGCAGCAAACCCTGGAATTGGCCGAAGCGGGCAGCGAAATTGTCCGCTGGACCGTGAATGTTCCGGAGGCCGCGGGGGCTGTACCGATCATCAAAAACCGCTTGCTCGATGCTGGCTGCCGAGTGCCGATCATTGGCGATTTCCATTATAACGGTCACGTGTTGCTCACGAAATTTCCCGAATGCGCAAAAGCATTGGATAAATACCGCATTAACCCGGGAAACGTGGGCGCAGGCCAGCGGCGCGACGAACAATTTTCCACCATCTGCAAAATCGCCGTGGACCAGGGTAAACCCGTGCGCATTGGCGTAAATGGCGGTTCGCTCAATCAGGAACTTGTGATGCAGAAGATGCAGGAGAATACCGACAAGAACCTTGGCAAAGAGTCAGAAGAAATCATTAACGACTGCATGGTACTTTCTGCCTTGCAGTCTACCGAACTAGCTCTCGAGAGCGGATTACGCCACGACCAGATTATTATTTCCTGTAAGACTTCCCGCCCGCGCGATCTGATTACTGTGTATCGCGACCTCGCTCTAAGGACGCAACAACCCTTGCATCTGGGATTGACCGAAGCAGGAATGGGTATGAAGGGCCTGGTCTGGTCTTCGGCTTCCTTAGGGGTGCTCTTGTATCAGGGAATTGGCGATACGGTTCGCGTTTCCTTGACTCCGCGGCCCGGGGGAGATCGTCGTGAAGAAGTGTATGCCTGCTGCGAGCTGTTGCAGTCCCTTGGACTTCGCTCATTTTCGCCAAGCGTTACGGCTTGCCCCGGTTGCGGACGAACCACCAGCACAACCTTCCAAGAACTGGCCGAGCGCACGCAGGATTACATTCGCGAAATGATGCCCACTTGGAAAAATGAATATGACGGCGTCCAAACGATGACGCTGGCGGTGATGGGCTGCATTGTAAATGGGCCCGGTGAATCGAAGGCCGCCAATATCGGAATCAGCTTGCCGGGAACAGGCGAAGCTCCGCGCTGCCCGGTGTATATCGATGGGCAGAAGGACGTCACGCTGGAAGGCACGTACGACGAACTGGCCGCGGCGTTTAAGCATCTGGTTGACACCTATGTGGCGACGAAGTACCCCCGCAAGAGCGCTGAATTTTCTGGCGTTTCCCGATAGGCAAGAGTTGGAACGAGAGCAACCCTAGACCCCCGCGGCGCCAGTATTCGCTGTGGTAGACTTTAAGCATTCGCGATACCAGAGATTACTAAAATAACCCCATGAAAATATCCCGAGAAGATGTGCTTCGTGTTGCCGAACTTTCCTACCTTGATCTGAGCGAACCGGAGCTTGAAGTGTACCGCGCGCAAATCGATGAAATTCTGGAGTACATTGGCAAGTTAAACGAGCTGGACACTAGCAACGTCGAGCCAATGGCTCAGGTGCTCACTGGCGATCAAGCAGCCGACGCGACATTGCGCGAAGATGTGGTGGTGCCATGTACGGTTGCGGGGGATGTATTGAAACACGCGCCTGATCCGGAGCCGCCGTATTTCCGTGTGCCGAAGGTGATTGAACGATAAGCGGGGTGTTCACCGAGAGATCAGCGAGAAAAGTGCCGGAGTTCGCGGAGGTAAGGAAAAAAAGCAGAATGACGACGGGTTGGACAGTTGAAAGTGTTCGGCAAGCGGTTCTCACGAAGAAGGCTTCGGCGCGAGAGATTGCTGGGGAGTATTACAAGCGAATCGCGGCGCAGAACCCAAAGCTGAATGCGTATCTGACTTTGTGCGAAGCGCGGGCATACGAGCAGGCGGATCGCGTCGATGCGATGGCCGCTCAAGGCAAGACGTTGCCCCCGTTGGCCGGAGTTCCAGTAGCGATTAAGGACACCATCAGCACCCGCGGCGTTCGGACGACATGCAGTTCTAAAATCTTGGAGAATTATGTTCCGCCGTACGATGCGACCGCGGTAGTCAAACTGGAAGCAGCAGGCGCCGTGATCCTGGGCAAAACGAATTGCGATGAGTTCGCGATGGGCAGTTCTAACGAGAATTCCGCGTTTGGTTGCGTGCAAAACCCTGTGGCAGCGGGACGGGTGCCAGGTGGATCGAGCGGCGGGTCAGCGGCAGCGGTCGCCGCAGATCTGGCGGTGGCGGCACTTGGGACGGATACTGGCGGTTCGATCCGGCAGCCCGGCTCGTTTTGCGGAATTTCGGCGATGATGGGCAGCTACGGGCGGGTTTCGCGATACGGTTTGATTGCGTTTGCGTCCTCGCTCGATCGCATTGGGCCTTTGGCCCGCAACGTTTCAGACACGGCAAGAATATTGCAGGCTATTGCAGGACGCGATCCGAACGACTCCACTTCCACTACAGCGCCTGTCGAAGACTACTCCCTGACTCTGACGAAACCGGTAAAGGGGATGAAAATTGGTATTCCCAAAGAATATTTTGGGGTAGGAATGGATGAGGCGGTCCGCGAGAAGATCACGGCTGGGATCGAAGTTTTGCGAAACCTCGGTTGCGAACTCGTGGACATCAGCATGCCGCACACGGATTACGCGATCGCAACCTATTACATCATTGCCACAGCGGAGGCGAGTTCCAACCTGGCACGATACGACGGCGTGCGCTACGGTCCGCGAGCGGAAGCGGATTCGCTGATCGGGATGTATCGCAAGACGCGTGGCGCCGGCTTTGGACCGGAAGTAAAGCGGCGGATCGTGTTGGGAACGTATGTGCTCTCGGCGGGATACTACGACGCGTATTACCTGAAAGGGCAAAAAGTACGTGCGCTGATTGCCGATGACTTCCGCCGGGCGTTTGGCAGAGTGGATGCGATTGTGACGCCCACTTCGCCGGTCCCTGCGTTTAAGATGGGTGAGCGAACCAACGATCCTTTGCAAATGTATCTGGCGGATATCTATACCGTGACTGGATCGCTTGCGGGGATACCGGGAATTTCAATACCTTGCGGAAAAATTGGTGGTGAGTTGCCGGTAGGAATGCAAATTTTCGGGCCGGCGTTCGGCGAAGCAAGGGTGTTACAGTTGGCGCAAGCGTTCGCCTCGGCGGGCGGGGCGACAGTTTAGCCCGGGATCGGGGCATGAACTAGCTGCCCTTGCCCCTTTCAACAAGCAGGAGCGGGCCGACCACGGGCTTGGTGATAGAGTAGAGACGTGCGCTCGCTCGATCCAACCCTCACGAAGCTCGCACGGGCTCAGGCAGCCTTTTTCCGGGCTGCGGACGCCGTCTCCCCCGAACACTGGAACACGCCGCCACACGCGAACGAATGGTCCGCAGGCGAATTGGTCGCTCATTTGGTGATGGTTGAGCGGGCCGTGGTAGGCGGCGCAGACCGAATTTCGCAAAAAATTCCCAAATCCATTCCGTTCCACAAACGCTTTCACATTCCAATTTGGATTGTCGAAAGCCGAATAATCCGCAGAAAAACGCCAATCCCCTTGGATCAAGGATTGATCGGGACGAAAGAGGAGATGCTGGCGGAATTGCGCGCCGCACGAGAGCGGACGCTGGCATTCATGGAAGAAACGAAGGACCGCGATTTAAGCGTGTATTGCTGGGAACATGGGTTCCTAGGAATGCTCAACATTTATGAATGGTTTGAAATGATTGCCGCGCACGAGATCAGGCACACGAAGCAGATGAAAGAAATCGCCGCTCACTTCCCGAAAGCTGTAGGAATTTCGTAACTAACATACATTTTTGCATACCACCTGTACCTTTTGACAGGGCAGGGTTGCGGCATCATCCGCCCAAAAACCATGCGAAATACCTGGATTTCTGCCAAATCAGAAAAGTACTAGAGAAAAAGTTTAATGGCGAATAAAACGGAATGACTATTGCTCAGTAAATTGGCATCTTTTATCCTCGACCAATGCATCACATCCGGTGTGAGGGAGAAGCGAAGAAGAGGGCAACAGTGGTAAAGGTCAAGTCTAGTCAAAAAATATTCACTGATTCTGAAGTAGCCAGCTTGACGGGTATTTGCGTTGAGCACCTGCACAATTTCGCGCGTAGCCGACATCTAGGTATGATTGCGCGCGCGGCGGAGGCTGCCGGAGCACAGGCTGAACAATGGTTGTTCACGTTGTCAGACCTGATGGTGCTGGTCACACTCTTTCCCCGCTGCACGCATTAATCGCTAGCCAGAGCATCTGGCAGTCCTGTTGCCTGGCGTAAATGTTTCGTATATTTCGATTCCCCTCCCGTTCTATAAGAAATAATTTGCCAACTTGCGGAATTCTGTTTCACAGGACTATCCTGGAATCAGGCAGATCGAATGCGACGGGAGAGAACTCTGTAGCTGGGGGACAGCATGCGTGCAGCAAGGATTGCACTGCGCTTCGCTTCGTACCTTCCGCTTTTGATGGGCCTCACCGGCTTCCGCACTACTGCGTTTTCACCAGAAAAATCCGCCCAAGATCCCCCCGCAACCCAAAAAGATAAATCTCCACCCACGGCGGTTTTACCGCGCGGAAAAAAATTGATCTTGAAGGACGGAACGTATCAAGTGATCCGGGAGTATCAACGGAACGGAGATCGAGTCCGCTACTACAGCTTGGAAAGAGGCGATTGGGAGGAAATTCCAGCGTCGATGGTGGATTGGGAGGCCACTGCCAAAGTTGCAGGGGACGAAGAAAAATCGGCAGCGGCAGAAGTGGAGAAGATCCACCATCGGGAAGAAGCGGCCCGGATGGATAATGTGGCGGACATCGACGCCAGTTTACAGGTTGGAGGAAAGGGAGCATTTCTGCCGGATGCCGAGGGAATGTATGCGGTGGAAGGAAAGACAGTTCGCGTGATGGATCAGGTCGCATCGCAGCTAAAGGCCGACAAAATGCGAATTCTGGCCCAGATTATGTCGCCCGTGCCGATGGTGCCCGGGAAGCAAAACCTGGTGCTGCCCGGAGCCAGGGCCACGCTGCGGCTGAAGAGTCAAACCCCGGAATTTTATCTTCGCGAACCGCCTCCGGACCCCGAGAAGACTTCCACGATTCAAAAAAGCAAGCGTGCGGCGGACAGCGGGCCGGATGTGGAGTTGATTCGCGCCAAGGTGGTCCACAATGGAAGGCAACTCGAATCGATCAACACGATGTTTGGGGAGCAAGTTTCGAAAAAGGTGAACTCTGTTTCCATTCAGCGTTGGGAGGTTGCGCCGAACGTCTACCGGTTCACCTTGAGCGCGCCATTGCCGCCGGGGGAATACATACTGGCACAGGTCGAGGAAAACGGCTTGGATGTATTCGTCTGGGAGTTTGGGGTGGATGAGGCAGGAACGGGCACGGCGGCGGCGCCGGACAAGAAGTAGAAAAGGCCCAGCGCCTACGCTAGCGTTTGGAGCCTGCGGGCACGTGGACGAAAACGTCTAACAAGACATTGAGCACGTCAGAGATACGGAATGGCTTTTGAAGCTTGCGCGCCATGTCGGAATTACCCACTCCTTTATCCCCTAAGACATCGCCGGACATGAAAATGACTTCGAGCTTGTTTACCCCGGCCGCGACTTTCAGGCGTTCGGCCACGTTGTGACCGTCGGCGTTCAGCCCACTGCCAGAGAGCTTGAGATCGCAAAGCAGAACATCGTATTTGCGGCCGAGTACAAGGCTCAGGGCCTGCTCCGCGCTTGCCGCACAGTCCACACTTAGTCCTTGAGCGCCAAGTCCCTCGGCCAACAGCAAACGGATGCTTTCCTCGTCATCCAGAACCAGGACGGAACGACCATTCAGCACGTTGAACGATGGAGAGTCCCCCATCAGTCCAGCACCAGTATCAAGATCGCCGGCAACCAGGCGGTTGTGAGCAACAGGCACGGGGAAGTAGAGCGTGAAGAGGGCCCCGTTTTCAGGAATAGATTCGACCTCAATATTTCCGCCATGCTCGCGGACGATGGACATACAAATACTAAGGCCGAGACCTGTACCACCTCCGGGGCGCTTAGTCGTGAAAAAGGGATCGAAGAGTTTTGGGAGCGCTTCGGGCTTAATGCCCGGGCCGTTATCCTGGACGCGCACAAAGACATGCTTGTCTAATACACCGAGGCGAATCTGGATGCGTCCAGAGTTACGAACCTCCTTAATGGCCTGCTCCGCATTACTGATGAGATTCAAGAAGACTTGGATAAGCTGATTTGCATCTCCCACAATGACTGGTAAACCCTTGAACGGTCGGAAATCCACTTCGACATCACTGCGGCGAAGCGAATGATCATGCAATTGAAGGGTCCGGTCGACAATACCGTTAAGATCGACCGGTTTTTTCTGAGGAGAAGCAGGTCGGGAGAACTCGAGAAGATTCTGGACAATTCTGGCCGCGCGGCGGGCTTGGCGGTAGGTCATTTCGAGTTGTCGTCTGGTGCTTTCGTCGACACCCTGGCGATCACGAAGAAGCTCGCTCACACCGAGAATTGCCGTCAGAGGATTGTTCAGTTCGTGCGCCACACCCGCCAGCATCTGGCCCATGGCGGCAAGTTTCTCCGCCTGAATTAGTTGTTCTTCCAAGCGCTTCACTTCGGTAACGTCGCGTCCGGAGATGACCACAGCTTCGATCTGCCCGGTTTCGTCAACAAGCGGGCTGAAATGGCATTTCAAGCGGCGCCATTCTCCGCTTTTGTGGCGAACCTGGATTTCGATGGACCCGAAGGTCTTACGACCCATCAACAAGTCCTGCAAAAGCGAGAGAACCGCGCCACGTTCTTCAGGATGCGTGCGCTCTCCAAAAACCATCCCAATGGTTTCGCTGACCCCGTAGCCCAAAATTGCCTGGGCGTTGGGACTGACGTAAGTGTAGCGTTTGCTAACATCAACCACGAAAATAAGATCGGGAAAGCTGTCGACCAGGCGCCGGGCGAATTCCTGTTCCTTATGCAGCTTTTTTTCGATTTCGCGCTGCGCGGTGATATCGACAAGTGCGCCCTGATAACGAACGACTTTTCCGCCAGTATCGCGAATGGCAGTGGCCGTGTGGAGGCAGATGACGGACGATCCATCCTTACGGCAAAGCGTAATCTCCCGGCCTTCCGGTGACGGCTGACGGTTCACTTCTCGGATGATAGCGGTGCGGCGCGAGTCATCGACAAAAACCTCTGAGACGCGCTTGGTCAGCAGCTCCTCTTTGGAATCGTAGCCCAGCATGCGGACCAGCGCGGGATTCACTTCGAGCACCTTGTCTTCCGGGGTGGCAATATAGATGCCTTCCTGGAGAGTCTCGAAAAGCTCGGTGAAACGCGCTTCGTTGCGGCGCGCGGAAGTAACGTCGCGAGCAAGCACGGTGAGGCCGTGAACCTTGTCGTCACGCAACATGGCGTGCGCTACGCACTCGAAGTAGTGGATGCTTTTCTTTTCTCTAAGCCGGACATGAACAACGCCAGTCCAGGTTCGACGCTCGATAAACTTTGCCAAACCGCGGGCCAAACCATCCTGGTGTTCACCACTGGCATCCTCAACAAGGTCCATCAGCCGACGGCCGATGATGTCTTGGAACGGCAGGCCAAGAAGATCAGCAAAACTGCGATTGGCCGCGCGTAGTTCGCCGTCAAGACTCAAAGCCAGAAGGTGATCATCAAAAGAGTCAATAAGATCGCGGAAACCCTGCTGGGATTTCGAGATCATCTCGAATAGCTGTTCGAGCTGGCGGTCGCTCGGCAGGGCGGAATCTTTCTGGTCAAGGCCGCGGAGCAGTCCCTTTAATTCGGAAATCTCTGTGGTTTTCTTCCAGATATACGCGCCGAACAGGGCGACCAGCACGACCAGACCTACCGTGTACGCCAGTGCTTCACTGTGAGGCTTTTCGTGTAGCAGCGTGCCCCAGGCCATCCAGGAAAATACGATGGTTACAATCAGGAGGAGAAAAAAGGTGAGGCGCCAAAGCTCGGCTTGGCGCTTTTCAAACTTTTGCAAGCGTGCTTCCGCGGTCTGTGAGGCGTCTCTGGTGGGAGAGCCTTTTGGACCTGCGCCCGAGTTAATATCCGCGTGCATCGGCTCTCGTTAGCAGCACAGTGTTAAACGGTGAAGCTGAGTTGCTTCAACCATCTTAATGGAGGATTACCAGGCGGCAAGGCGGATCGGGCGAAGTGGTGCGAGAACCTTACCGGTACGAAAGTACTACGGACTCACAACTTCCGGCAGATGGGAGAAAAATACCCCAGGACGGTGGCTCAGGCCTGCGCGGCCTGAGGATTTTTCCAATGGAGTTGGCCCACCTGTCAGTTGACTTGGAGGAACGGACATAACCCCCACAGCCCTGAGCCTGCAGAAAAGAGACCTTCGCGCTAGGGAGCGCCGTTGGTATAGCGGGCGAGCGCTGGCGAAGCGAAAGTGCCAGCGCTCGCTCTAGTCCTGGCCCTCTGGCAGAATATCGGCGTCGATATCACCGTCCTTGTTGCCGAGGAAATCCAGCCCGGCTGCTTCGTCTGCTGCGGCAAACTCGGCGGCGTCGGAGAGTTCCTCGACAGGCGCTGGTGCCGGCATTTCGGTTAGCAGTTGCAGGCTACGATAGTGTTCGAGACCGGTCCCTGCCGGGATTAAGCGGCCCATGATGACGTTTTCCTTTAAGCCGCGCAGGTAGTCGACCTTTCCAGCGACAGCCGCTTCGGTAAGTACGCGGGTAGTCTCCTGGAAGCTCGCGGCGGAGATGAAGGAGTCTGTCGACAGAGAAGCCTTAGTGATGCCGAGGAGCAGCGGACGCCCAGTTGCGGGACGGCCACCTTCGGCAATCACCCGGTCGTTCTCCTCACGGAAGCGGAACTTATCAACCTGCTCTTCGAGAAGAAACGTAGTGTCGCCGACGTCTTCGACCTTGACCCAACGCATCATCTGACGAGAAATGGTCTCGATGTGCTTGTCGTTGATGTTCACCCCCTGCAAGCGGTATACCTCTTGAATCGCATTGACGAGATACGCTTGGGTGTACTTTTCGCCGAGAACGGCCAGCAGGTCATGCAGGTTGAGCGGGCCATCGATGAGCGCTTCCCCAGCGCGTACGTGCTCGCCTTCCTGAACATTGATGTGCACGCCGCGGGGGATGGCATACTCCTTGGACGTCTTGCCGTCTGCGCTTTCAACGTAAATCTTGCGCATGCCCTTGGCGATTTCGCCGTAGCGAACGGTGCCGTCGATCTCGCTGATAACCGCGGGATCCTTCGGCTTCCGGGTTTCAAACAATTCGACGACGCGCGGCAGACCGCCGGTGATGTCCTTGGTCTTTGTGGTTTCACGCGGAATTTTCGCGAGAACGTCCCCGGCCATCACTTCATCGCCGTCCTGCACCATCAAGTGGGCGCGCGAAGGCATGAGGTACTTTTTGCGAACCTTGCCGGAAGAATCGCGGATCAGGATAGCGGGCTGATGCTTTTCATCGCCCGGTGGCAGAGTCACGACCAACTGCGATAGGCCGGTGACTTCGTCAACCTGCTCTTCGATAGTGAGCCCGGGACGGAGGTCGTCAAACTTCACAGACCCAGCCGTTTCCGTCAAGATCGAGAAAGTAAACGGATCCCATTCCGCAAGAACCTGTCCGTGGGTTACGGCATCGCCGTCCGCAACGCGGAGGCGTGCCCCGTATACCACGTGGTAGCGCTCCTTTTCGCGGTTCTTTTCGTCAACGATGACAATGAGGCCGGAACGGTTCATGGCGATGCGAGCGCCGGCGCGTCCTTCGACGTGACGGAGGTCGACAAACTTCACCACACCGGCGTTTTTGGCTTCGAGAGTGGAACGTTCGCTCACACGGGTTGCCGCGCCACCGATGTGGAAGGTGCGCATGGTCAGCTGCGTCCCGGGTTCACCGATCGACTGAGCAGCGATGACGCCGACCGCTTCACCGAGTTCCACCATGCGGCCCGACGCCAGGTTGCGGCCATAGCAGAGGGCACAAACTCCCCGGCGGGACTCACAGGTGAGTACGGAACGAATGCGTACGCGTTCGATGCCAGCCGCCTGAATCTCGTTGGCGAGTTCCTCGGTGATTTCTTGGTTCACTTCGACAATGACGTCTCCTTCGAAGTCGCGGATCTTCTCGAGCGAAACGCGGCCGACCACACGGTCCCGCAATGGTTCGACTTCCACGCCTGCTTCGATGATGGGTTCGACATAAATACCGTCGGAAGTGCCACAATCGAGTTCGTTGATGATGACGTCTTGCGCCACGTCAACGAGACGGCGAGTGAGGTACCCGGAATCGGCTGTCTTCAAAGCTGTATCCGCGAGACCCTTACGGGCTCCGTGGGTTGAGATGAAATACTGCAAGACGGTAAGGCCTTCGCGGAAGTTCGAAGTAATCGGAGTTTCGATAACTTCGCCCGAGGGCTTGGCCATCAATCCGCGCATACCGGAAAGCTGACGAATCTGCTGTTTCGATCCGCGAGCGCCGGAGTCCGCCATGATATAGACGGGGTTGAGGTTGCCATCACGGTCCTGCGTTTCCAGGGCCTTGAACATTTCGTCGGCAACTTTTTCTGTAACATCGCCCCAGATGGCAATGACCTTGTTGTAGCGTTCGCCGTTGGTGATGGCGCCGTCGAGGTATTGCTGCTGAACCTTGACGACCTCTTTTTCGGCGTTTTCGACCAGCTTGTACTTGTCGCTGGGGATGAGCATGTCGTCGATGCCGATCGAGATGCCAGACTTGGTGGCATAGGTGAAACCGAGCGCCTTCAAGTGATCGAGCAAGGTGACCGTACCTTCCAAGCCAAAGCGCAGGTACGCATAATAAACCAGTTGCTGCACCCCCTTTTTCTTCAGCAAGCCGTTGATGTAGGGCATGTGCTTGGGCAAGTGCGAGTTGAAGATGACCCGGCCTACGGTGGTCTGAATGAACTGCCGTTCCATGCGAACAACTTCCGTGTGCGTAACGTCCTGGTTGTCGTATGCGGTCATTAGGTCGATGACTTCGCCGGTGTAGCGCAACCGGATGGGGGTCAAAAGCTCCACTTCGCCTGCTTCCAGTGCGAGAGAAACATCTTCGGGCGTACCGAAGACCCGGCCTTCGCCCTTGGCGCCAGGCTTGGCCTTGGTCAAGTAATAGATGCCGAGCACCATGTCTTGCGACGGAACGGCCAGCGGCAGACCGTGTGCCGGAGAGAGAATGTTGCGCGAGCTAAGCATCAGGACCGAAGCTTCCACCTGCGATTCAGGAGACAGTGGAATATGCACGGCCATCTGGTCACCGTCAAAGTCTGCGTTAAATGCAGTGCAGACCAGGGGGTGAATGCGGATGGCTTTGCCTTCGACGAGGGTTGGCTCAAAAGCCTGAATGCCCAGGCGGTGAAGGGTGGGTGCCCGGTTCAGAAGCACGGGATGTTCGCGAATGACGTCTTCGAGGATGTCCCAAACGACCGGATCCTGCTGCTCGACCATTTCCTTGGCTTGCTTGATGGTTGTGCAGTGACCCTGGGCTTCGAGCTTGTGGTAGATGAAGGGCTTGAAGAGTTCGAGCGCCATCTTCTTCGGCAATCCGCACTGATTGAGCTTGAGTTCCGGGCCAACGACGATGACCGAACGACCGGAGTAGTCAACGCGCTTACCGAGCAAATTCTGGCGGAAGCGGCCCTGCTTGCCCTTGAGCGTGTCGCTCAAAGACTTCAGCGGACGGTTGTTGGTGCCACGCAGAACCCGGCCACGGCGTCCGTTGTCGAACAGAGCGTCAACGGCCTCCTGCAGCATGCGCTTTTCGTTGCGCACGATAACGTCGGGTGCGCGAAGTTCCATCAGCTTTTTTAACCGGTTGTTACGGTTGATGACTCGACGATAGAGGTCGTTCAAGTCGGAAGTAGCAAAACGGCCGCCATCGAGAGGCACAAGAGGGCGCAACTCCGGTGGAAGAACCGGGATCACATCGAGAATCATCCACTCCGGCTTGTTGCCGCTCTTGCGGAACGCTTCGAGAACTTTCAGGCGCTTGGCGAACTTGATGCGCTTCTGCAGTGAAGGATCCGTCTTCATCTTCTCGCGGAGCTCATCGGCTAGGTGGTCGACTTCGACGCGGCGCAGCAATTCCTTGATGGCTTCTGCGCCCATCTTGGCCACGAACTGGCCAGGATACTCAGTCTGCAGCTTGCGATATTCCTCTTCTTGAAGAACTTGGCGTTCTTTGAGGACGGCAACTTCGCCCTGGTCGACCACGACGAATGCTTCGAAGTAGAGAATGCGCTCGAGGTCGCGCATAGAAATGTCAAGCAAGTAGCCGATGCGGCTCGGCAAGCCTTTGAAAAACCACACGTGAGAGCAGGGAGAGGCGAGTTCGATGTGGCCCAGGCGTTCACGGCGCACTTTGCTTAGGGTAACTTCAACACCGCACTTGTCGCAGATGACTCCGCGGTGCTTCATCCGCTTGTATTTCCCGCACAAGCATTCCCAGTCCGTCACCGGACCGAAAATTTTTGCGCAGAACAAGCCATCACGCTCTGGCTTGAACGTGCGGTAATTGATGGTCTCGGGCTTGGTTACTTCGCCGTGAGACCAGGACCGAATCTTTTCCGGACTGGCCAAGCTGATACGGATCGAATCGAAATCCGCGATAAGACTGGCGCGATCATAAGGGCTGCTGCGATACAAGGTTGTTTCCTCCCTCCCGAGCCTTTCGGCGCGGGACGCGTCCCGGTTGGTATCGTAGGGATGCCAAACGTGGACGGCTGAGAACCCAATTACTGGAATACTGCGTCACTTCTCGTAACTACTGCTTGGCGGAGGAGGACCATCCGAATTCTGTCCCCTGCTGCTAATCCGCCGCTTTTTCTACTGCAGGCTTTTGGCGCTTCATCAACTCGACGTCGAGACACAGCGACTGCAACTCGCGTACGAGCACGTTGAACGATTCAGGTACGCCTGGCTCGATGCCGGGCTCACCTTTCACGATGGCCTCGTAAATCTTTGCGCGGCCATACACGTCGTCGGATTTGGCGGTCAGCAATTCCTGCAAAATGTGCGCGGCGCCGTATGCCTCAAGGGCCCACACTTCCATTTCACCGAAACGCTGTCCACCGAACTGCGCTTTACCGCCCAGTGGCTGCTGGGTGATGAGCGAGTAGGGACCGATCGAACGAGCGTGGATCTTATCGTCAACCAAGTGACTGAGCTTGAGCATGTAGATGTAGCCGACGGTAACGGGCTGATCGAACTGCTCGCCGGTCATGCCGTCGAACAGGTTGATTTTTCCGGCATGCGGCAAACCCGCTACTTCAAGGAGGTGGCGAATTTCCGGCTCGCGCGCACCGTCAAAAACCGGCGTGGCGAAAGGAATGCCGTCCTTGAAGCCCTCGGCGTAATCCAGTAACTCATCGTCGCTCAGTTTCGAAAGCGTCTTCCAGATGACGGTGTCCGAAAAGACCTCGCGGTACCAGCGGCGAAGCGCTTCAGCCTTTACTTCCTTGCTGAGCAAACGCTTCAAGCTGTTACCCAGCTCCTTTGCGGCCCAGCCCAGGTGCGTTTCAAGGATCTGTCCGACGTTCATGCGGGAAGGAACACCCAGCGGGTTCAAGACGATTTCGACCGGGGTGCCATCTGGCAGGGTCGGCATATCTTCGTCAGGAACGATGCGAGCAATGACGCCCTTGTTCCCGTGGCGGCCGGCCATCTTGTCACCGATCGAGAGCTTGCGCTTCATGGCGATGTAGACTTTGGCCAGCTTGATGACGCCTGGAGGCAGCTCGTCACCTTTCTTGAGCTTTTCCTTGCGTTCTTCGGTAATTTTGCGAAGAACGTCGATTTGACGCGAAGTCATCTCTTCGATTTCTTCGATTTTCTCGATCAAGAGCGGGTCCTTTTCGTTCAGCTTCAAACGCTTCAGGTTGCGCGTGGAAATCTTCTCGATCAATTCACGCGTCAGTTCCACACCCTTGGTGAGCAAACGCTTATTGGTCTTTTCGTCGTGCAAGTCAGTTTGCAGGATCTTCCCGCCGAGCAAATCCCCTAGGCGCTTAAGGCGCTCGTCGGTCAGGATGCGGATTTCGTCGGCTAGGTTCTTTTCCAGCTTAAAAACTTGCGAAGCTTCGATGGCCTTGTGGCGCTCGTCCTTTTCTCCACCCTTGCGAGTGAAGATTTTGACATCGACAATGGTCCCTTCGATGCCCGGTGGACAGTAGAGAGAAGCATCGCGAACGTCTCCGGCTTTTTCACCGAAGATGGCTCGCAGCAACTTCTCTTCCGGAGTCAAGGTGGTTTCGCCCTTGGGCGTAACCTTGCCGACCAGAATGTCGCCCGGCTTCACAACCGCGCCGATGCGGATGATTCCGCTTTCATCGAGATTGCGAAGGAAGGATTCGCTGATGTTGGGGATGTCGCGCGTAACTTCTTCCGGGCCAAGCTTGGTGTCGCGCGCCTCGATTTCATACTCCTCAATGTGAATCGAGGTGTAGTAGTCGTCCTTCACCAGCTTTTCGCTAACGAGGATGGCGTCTTCGAAGTTGTACCCGCGCCAGGGCACAAAAGCCACGAGCACGTTGCGGCCCAGCCCGAGTTCACCGCGATCCGTACAAGGACCATCGGCCAAAACCTGTCCGGTCTTGACCCGGTCGCCTACGCGAGCGAGCGGTTTTTGGTTGATGCAAGTATTCTGGTTGGAGCGCTTGAACTTGGTGAGGGTGTAGATGTCCGCGCCTACTTCGCGGCTGAGCACGCCCGAGTGATCGCTTTCCACACGAACGATGATGCGCTCGGAGTCAACTTGGTCGACGATGCCGTCGCGTTTGCAGAGCACCACTGCTCCGGAATCGCGCGCCGTGACGCGCTCCATACCGGTACCGACCAAAGGAGCTTCCCCACGAATCAGGGGTACCGCCTGGCGTTGCATGTTGGAACCCATCAAAGCGCGGTTGGCGTCGTCGTTCTCAAGGAACGGAATCAAGCTGGCAGCAACGGAAACCAGCTGTTTCGGCGAAACGTCGACGTAATCAACTTCATCGCGATGCTTGAGGACGAAATTGCCGGCTTGACGGCAGTTTACCAGTTCGGTGGTGATGCGCAGTTTGTCGTCGAGAGCCACGTTGGCCTGTGCGATGACGTACTTGTCTTCTTCCCAAGCGGACAGGTAAAAGCAGTATGGCTCGTCAGTGACCTTGCGGCGCTTCAACTCCTCATTGAGTTCTTCGACGCGGTCGCTTTCGACGATGTCGCCGGCTTTGAACTCGCTGTCGCCCGCATTCATGATCTGGACGTAATCGATGATTCGCCCGCCCTTCACGCGGCGATAAGGCGATTCGATGAATCCGTAATCATTGATGCGCGCAAAGCAAGACAACGAGCTGATCAGACCGATGTTCGGTCCTTCCGGAGTTTCAATCGGGCAAATACGGCCGTAGTGGGTCGGGTGAACGTCGCGCACTTCGAACCCAGCGCGTTCACGAGACAGACCTCCAGGCCCAAGAGCGGACAGGCGGCGCTTGTGAGTAATTTCGCTCAAAGGATTGGTCTGGTCCATGAACTGGCTCAACTGCGAAGATCCGAAGAACTCCCGGATGGCAGCCATGACCGGCTTGGCGTTGACCAGGTCGTGCGGCATGGCCGTCGACATTTCCTGGTAAACGCTCATCTTTTCCTTGATGGCGCGTTCCATACGGACAAGCCCAATGCGGAACTGGTTTTCGAGCAACTCGCCAACCGCGCGAACCCGACGGTTACCAAGATGGTCGATGTCGTCAACCACGCCGATGTTCTTGCGCAGCTTGAACAGGTACTTGATAGCGGAAACGAAGTCCGTGGCATCGAGCGTGCGATTTTCCAGTGGCGTGTCGAGGCCCATCTTGATGTTGAACTTCAGACGGCCGACCTTGCTGAAATCATATTTCCGTGGATCGAAGAACATGCCACGGAACAGGTTCGTAGCAGTTTCTAGCGTTGGCGGATCGCCTGGACGCAGCTTGCGGTAGATTTCAATCAGGGCTTCCTTCGAAG
Source organism: Candidatus Acidiferrum sp. (assembly GCA_035314425.1). Lineage (GTDB taxonomy): Bacteria > Acidobacteriota > Terriglobia > Acidiferrales > UBA7541 > Acidiferrum. The sequence goes on from DATFZN010000035.1 coordinate 36,159, forward strand.
AGCGGATGGAGTCCTTGTCGAGCGTTCGTGAGAGAACCAAACCGATGTCGTCCTTCTCTGGGAAGAAGATGTCGACTTCAGTGATCCCGGATTCCGCAAAGGCTTGCCACAAATCCGCGGTCAGCGGCTTGTTGGCTTCCAGGAGAACTTCACCGGTCTGGCGATTCACGACATCGGCGACGCTGTAGGCACCTTCGAGGTCGGCAAGAGCGGTGCGAACCTGCGAGATTTTCGCCTTGATCAGCTCTTTGAAGAGATTCTCGGTGATGCGCTTGTGCGCGCCGACAATCACTTCCTCGGACTTGGGATTGCGGATTTCGTGCGTCAGCTTACGATCTACGATGCCCGGCGAAATGTTCCAGTGAAGTTCCTTGTCGTGTAGGGAAATGCGCTCCACCTGATAGAAGGTGCGCAGAATATCTTCGTTTGACTTCATGCCCAGGGCCCGCAGGAAAATCGAGCCGAGGAATTTACGCTTGCGATCGATGCGGACGTACAGAATATTCTTGGTGTCGTACTCGAACTCCACCCACGAGCCGCGATACGGGATAATCTTGCCCAAGAAATAGGAACGGTTGTTTGCCGACTCAAAAAACACGCCCGGCGAACGATGCAACTGGCTGACGATGACGCGCTCGGTACCGTTGATGATGAACGTACCGTTCTCAGTCATCAGCGGAATATCGCCGTAGAAAACCTCCTGTTCCTTGATGTCGCGAATGGTTTTTGCGCCAGTGTCAGGATCTTTATCATAAATCGTCAGTCTGATGGTGACTTTGAGCGGCGCGGAATACGTCATGCCGCGCTCCTGGCACTCGTTCACGTCATACTTCAATTGCATGGCGACAGGGTCGCCGCACTTGTTGCAGAACGTCGGAGTGTTTTTGTTGAACGTGCCACACTTAGTGCAGATTACATCGCCGGTCTGATACGGATTCGTGACGACCGAGGCTCCGCAATTGCGACAGGTGGCGCGCAGGTGATGCAGACCCTTGAGGTTGCCGCACTTGCATTCCCAGTTCCCGATCGAGTAATCCACGAATTCAAGCTGCGACATTTCGCGGAAATCCTTGATGGGAAACACCGAGGTGAAGACGGACTGCAGACCGCCATCTTCGCGCTCGCTTGGCAGCAAATCCATCTGCAAAAAGCGTTGATACGATTTCTTCTGAACTTCAATCAGGTTGGGAATCTGAATCGCACCCTGAATTTTCGCAAAGTCCAGACGATGGCGTTCCCGAACGTGCCGGTTGCTATTGGACATAACTGCTTTACCTCATTCCCTTTCGGGCAGCCTGACAAAAAGATGGTAAAGACACTAAACGGTGCCGCATGGCGACTTGCCCGAAGCCGCCCCGCACACGGTAAGTGAAGGTCCCGGTGGGACCCGGATTGTGGTAGATAATGCCGGTCGTAGCTTGCGTGACAAATTCCCCTGGCACGGCGAGCAACCCTGCCGCGCCAAATGATGTGAAGCAGCCTGACCAAAACCGTGCCAGCCAGACATCGGCTGGCAGCATGTTACTTGACTTCGACTTTCGCGCCTGCTTCTTCGAACTTCTTCTTGATGGTCGCGGCTTCGTCCTTGGAAACGCCTTCCTTCACGGTTTTTGGCGCGCCATCAACGAGGTCCTTAGCTTCCTTCAGACCCAGGCTGGTGACTTCCCGAACAGCCTTGATGACGTTGATTTTGTTGCCGCCAACTTCGGTGAGGACGACGGCAAACTCCGTCTTCTCTTCCGCTGGTGCGGCTGCGCCTGCTGCCGCACCGCCGCCACCGGCAACTATCGTCGCGGCGGCAGCCGAGACCCCGAAGGCTTCTTCCATTTTCTTGACCAGATCCGACGCTTCAAGAAGCGTCAGACCCTTGATTTCTTCCAGAATCGTTTCGACTTTCGACATGACTGCTAGTTCTCCTCTCAAATTTTTGACTCAAATTTTTTAGAACCGGCACGGGCGGGACCCGCACCGCTCCAAACCTTTATGAACTAAACTTGTTGGCCTTCACCGCTTCGTTTACAACCACAGCGGCATTGCGTGGAACTGCGTTGATGACCACCGCCAAGCGTTGTGCCGGGGCATTGAGAAGGAACATAATCTTGCTGATCAGTTCTTCCTTGGACGGCATGTTGGCTAGCTGTTGGATCTCCGCGATGGAGATGACTCTGCCTTCAACAATTCCGGACTTGAACTTGAAGGCGGGAACGTCTTTGGCAACTCTGGTCAGAGCCTTTGCCAGCGCGACAGGATCGGTGTTGGTGTAGGCAATTGAGTTTGTACCCTTGAGATCTTTCAGAACTCCGCTCACAGGGGTGCCATTGGCGGCCAACTCGGCAAGGGTGTTCTTCACAACCTGATACTTGCCACCCGCAGCCTGCACGGCGCGGCGGAGTTTGGTGTCGTCTTCGACGGTGATGCCCTGGAAGGTGGTCAGAATGACAGTCGATACCTTCGCTAGGTCGGTTTTCAGTTGATCGAGGTCCTGCTGTTTTTCGCTCTTCTTCTTCATAATTTCGTCTCGTGGCGGTGCCGGGCATTACGCGGCGGCGGCCAGTGTCTCCGCTTCTGCCAGGTCGATGGCAATGCCCGGGCCCATGGTTGAGGTCAGCGTAATTTTCTTCACGTACTTGCCTTTGGCCGCGGCAGGCTTGGCCTTCACCACGGCGTTGATGACCGAGTGCGCATTTTCCGCAAGGTTCTTCGACTCAAACTGGATCTTCCCGATCGGACAGTGGACGATTCCGGCCTTATCGACGCGGAACTCCACCTTACCCGCCTTGGTCTCTTTCACCGCCTTGGCAACCTCCATCGTCACCGTGCCCGTCTTTGGATTGGGCATCAGCCCGCGAGGGCCGAGCACCTTACCAAGCTTACCGGCAGAACGCATCATGTCTGGCGTGGCGATCACTGCATCAAAATCGGTCCAGCCTTCCATGATTTTTGCGACCATTTCATCACCACCAACGTGTTCCGCGCCGGCTTCCTGCGCTTCTCGAATCTTGTCGCCACCGGCAAGAACCAGTACGCGAACCGCGTTGCCAAGTCCATGGGGCAGAACCACGGTCCCGCGCACAACCTGGTCGGAGTGCTTTGGATCCACGCCGAGGTTGATCGCCAGCTCAACTGTCTCGTTGAACTTTGTATGATGGGTCTTTTTAATCAGCTCGGTTGCTTCCGCGAGCTTGTAAGGCCGCGCTTCTACCTTCTTCCGCGCGTTCTCTACGTGTTTTCCCGCTTTTTTCATGGCTTCCTCTTCGATCCCCTGGCGCCTCTTCGTCCTAGGCTTCCACGACTTCCAGGCCCATGTTGCGCGCCGTACCCATCACGGTCTTCACAGCGGACTCTAGTTTTGTGGTGTTGAGATCGACCAACTTAATTTTGGCAATTTCTTCAACCTGCTTTTTAGTGACCTTGCCAACTTTGTTGCGGTTCGGCTCCGGCGAACCCTTGGCAATTCCTGCGGCGCGCAGTAAAAGAATCGACGCCGGAGGAGTCTTCAAGATGAACGTGAAGGTTCGGTCGGTGTAGATGCTGACTAGCACCGGGAAAATCATTCCGTCGGCTTCTTTCTGCGTCTTGGCGTTGAACTGCTTGCAGAAGTCCATGATGTTCACGCCATGAGGGCCGAGCGCGGTACCAACCGGCGGCGCCGGGGTGGCCTTGCCCGCCGGCAACTGCAGTTTCACGGTCGTTTGTAGTTTTTTTGGTGGCATGTATCCATTTCCCTCAATCTTTTTTTGATTGCGGCCAAAGACCGGGCCGCGAATATTTTTGACCGCTCCCCTATCCCAGCTTTTCTACGCTTGCAAAATCCAGTTCCACGGGAGTCGAACGGCCGAAAATTGTAACCGAAACTTTCAAGCGGCTGTGATCGTTGTCGATCTCTTCCACCGTGCCGTTGAAATTCGCGAATGGCCCGTCCACGATTCGAACTTGTTCGTTGCGCTCGTAAACCACCTTCGGCTTCGGACGATCCTGCGGCGTATGCACGCGGTTAATGATGCCGTCGACTTCCGCTTCGCTCAGCGGGGATGGCGAGGTGGCCGAACCAACAAATCCGGTGACGCGAGGTGTGTTGCGGACGATGTGCCAGGTGTCTTCATCAAGATCCATTTCGACCAGAACGTAACCGGGATAGGACATCCGCGAAGCCACAACTTTTTTCCCGCCGCGAACCTCGACAACTTCTTCCGTCGGAATCAGCACCCGCCCGATCTTGTCGTGGAGAGTGAAAGCGGCCACACGGCTCTCCAGGCTTTCTTTTACCTTCTTCTCAAAGCCCGAATACGTATGGATGATGTACCACTGCATCGACATAGTGTCGTTTCGCCTTTAACCGTGAAAATACTTTAGAAGTCTGTCGAGCCCGAACTGCGCAATCTTTTCGACAATCGCCAGGAACACACCGAAGAAAGCAACGGTGATGATTACGATGGTGGTCGTGGACACGACGTCATCGCGGCTTGGCCAGGTTACCTGCTTCATCTCCACGCGAACATCATGCAGAAATTCGCGCGCACCCTCGACGCTGCCAGTGACCTTTTGTCCAACGGTCGAGGCTACGCCTGTGATTGCGTTGCCGCCTTGCTCTTCGTTCTTCACTTTAGCCGCCTGCGTGGCCATGAATCCTCTTTACTTGCACGAACCTTGGCTCGCGCCTTTCTAAAATTCTGGCAGGGGAGGAGGGATTCGAACCCCCATACCTGGTTTTGGAGACCAGAGTCCTAACCGTTGGACGACTCCCCTAAAACCAAAACCATCCGCTGCGCTCGCTTACTTCGCTTCTTTATGAGCGGTATGCTTCCGACAGGAACGACAAAACTTCTTGGTTTCCATGCGCTCGGAATGCTTTTTCTTATTTTTTGTCGTGGTGTAATTCCGGTTCTTGCAATCACCACACTGCAAAGTAATGATTTCCCGCATTTCTCAAATTCCTTTTGGAAGAGTCCGGGCCAGCCCGTACCTTCTGAATGACTCGCTCAATTACTCGATAATCTCCGTGACCGCACCGGCGCCAACCGTGTGGCCGCCTTCACGAATCGCGAACCGCAAGCCCTTTTCCAGAGCTACCGGGGTTATCAGGGTTACTTCGCAGCTCACGTTGTCCCCCGGCATCACCATTTCCACTCCTGCCGGCAACTTCATATCCCCCGTCACGTCCGTGGTGCGGAAGTAGAACTGCGGACGATAGCCCGAGAAAAATGGGGTGTGCCGTCCGCCTTCTTCC
>DATFZN010000036.1:0-2623 GCA_035314425.1 Candidatus Acidiferrum sp.
ACTCGATAAACTCGTTGCCGAAATGAATAGCGCACCTGCCGACAAGAAACTCGACGCTGTCGCGGCCGTTGTGGCCAAACTAGTCGAACAGCGCAAAGCGATGCACGAGCAGATGCAGAAGATGATGTCGGCGGACGAGAAAGGGAGAATGGGGATGTGCCGAATGATGATGGGCATGGACATGGGAGACGACCACGGTGGTCAACACTCACACCATCACTGACCGAGTGATCTTTAATCTCGGCAAATCGGCGGTAGCCGTTTGTTAACTTTCGCGGGCGAATGGGCGACAAGGCCAAGATTGCTAACTAAGTCGAATCACCGTCATACGATGCCATTGTGGGATTCCCCGTCTCCGAAGGTTTTAGCCGCACCTCGCAGATCGCCGCACGAATATCGAAGCGGGGCTGACGTCTTCAAGGCATTGGGCAATCCAAGCCGACTATTGATTGTGGACGAACTGACGCACGGAGAGCGGTGCGTAGCTGACCTGACGGCTCTAATCGGCAGCGACATTTCCACGGTTTCAAATCATCTCGCGGTATTGCGCAATGTTGGCCTTGTTGTTGATGACCGGCGTGGACAGCAGGTTTTTTACCGGCTCAGGGCATCCTGCGTGGCCAATGTATTTCACTGCTTGGAAGAGATTCGCGCCGCTCGTGGGAACGTCTGCTGAGATTGCTTTTTTTTTAGCATGACTTGTTCTTTTGGCAAAATATCAAAGCTTACGGCGGCAGTAACCCGTTCCACAGGTATCCGCCTGTCACCCCAAAACCGCAATTCGCGATGCCCTCCTTGGCGCCATTGCCGCGGCTGCGTCGAGTTCCTCTCTGATTCGCTTCTCAAATATTAACAACCCACCACCCAATGAAACTTATCTCGATTCACGAACTCCAAAGCATTCTGACCAGCGGCGGAAGGCTAGATTTGATCGATGTTCGTACACCCGCGGAATTCGCCGGCGTTCACGTCCCCAGCGCACGTTCGGTTCCCCTCGATAACCTCGATTGCGATGCGGTCCTCGGCGGACGCCCGAGTGGGCATAATGCACCAATCTACATTCTGTGTCACAGCGGGACGCGCGCGAAAGAGGCGGCAGCGAAATTCGCGTCGGCCGGTTTTGAAAACTGCGTAGTTGTCGACGGTGGAACGCAAGCCTGGGCAGACGCAGGACTGCCTATCGAACGCGGCGCGAACACGGTCCTTCCGCTCGACCGCCAGGTACAGGTTGCGATCGGCAGCATTGTGCTTGTCAGCGTGCTGCTTTCGCGATTCGTCAACCATGCGTGGATTTGGCTATCGGGCTTTGTGGGCTGCGGGCTTATCTTCGCGGGATTGAGCGGTGTCTGCATGCTCCGGATGCTGATGGCCCGGATGCCGTGGAATCAGGTGAAAACGCCAATGAAAGGCTCCGGGGCAGCAGCCTGAACGGGAAAAAAGCATGAACGGAAAAAGGATTGTAGTGATAGGCGGCGTTGCGGGTGGAGCTGCATGTGCATCGCGCTGCCGCCGGCTGGATGAAAATGCCAGGATCGTCATCATCGACCGCGGGCCGTATGTCTCGTTCGCCAACTGCGGACTGCCCTACTATGTGGGCGACGTGATCAGGGACGAGTCCAAGCTTCTCGTTGCGAACGCGGCGCTATTTCAACACCGGTTTAATATTGAAGTCCTCACCCAGCATGAAGCTGTCGCAATCGACCGTGCTGCGCGGGAGATCGAAGTGAAGGAACTTTCCACTGGTCGCATTTACCGCGAGAGCTATGACGCCCTCGTTCTCTCACCGGGAGCCGCTGCCGTGCGTCCACCATTGCCTAGCGTGGATTTGCCCGGGATCTTCGTTCTGCGGTCAATTCCCGACAGCCGCCGGATTCGCGCCTGGATCAGTGAAAAGAACGCAAAAAGCGCGGTAATCGTCGGCGCGGGCTTCATCGGACTGGAGATGGCGGAGAACCTTGTGAACCGCGGGTTGTCCGTAACGGTGGTGGAGATATTGGATCAGGTGATGCCACCATTCGATTTCGAGATGGCACGGCCAGTGCAGGAGCATCTGGAAAAGCATGGCGTTAACATGGCGCTTGGCGATGGCGTTGCGGGCTTTGAGTCGGATGCCGGCCAAATCGTAGTGAACACGAAATCCGGCGCGCGGCATGTCGGCGATCTCGTCATTCTCGCTATCGGGGTACGGCCAGAAACCGCTCTGGCAAAATCCGCTGGCCTTGAAATTGGCGAACGCGGCGGCAATGCGACGGAGATCGCAAGCCGAGGTGCTCAGCGGCTTGCCGCAGCCTTGAAAAATTCGCAGGAAACCGATTATTATTTCGGGCTTCCTAGCCCTGGCCAATAAAATGGAGCCGCAGGCCCGGGCCGAGATCGCAAGGGGTCTTGCCGTGGCCATGGAGAATCCGGAGGAAACCATTTCCCACCGGCTTTGGGGCCTTGGCAACGCGCTGGCGGCGGTCTGCAGGCTATTCCGTTCTGCCCGTCACACGCACCTGTTAGCGCTTTCCAACATGCTGCTCCGGCCAGTGTATGAAGAAGCGGCTGAAAGCAAAGACGCATCTTCTTTTATGATTTGATGGGAGAACCGCTTCAATGCTTGATTCGCAGCCATTTTGTATTT
>DATFZN010000037.1:0-19828 GCA_035314425.1 Candidatus Acidiferrum sp.
GAAGAAAGTACAGGAAACCACGGCCGTCGATTATCTGAAGACGCTGGCTGTCAGCCGGTTGTATCTCGACAATATCGAGCATATTCAATCGAGCTGGCTAACGCCGGGAATCAAAGTTTGCCAGATTGGATTGCAATTCGGCGCCGATGACGTCGGCAGCATTTTGATCGAAGAAAACGTCGTATTCGCGGCCGGGGTGAAGCGGCGGACGAATGAAGAAGAATTGCGCCGCATTATTACCGATGCCGGGTTTTTGCCTGCGCAGCGCGACACGCTGTACCGCTCTTACGCGCTAAAGTCGCCCTATGCCCCACAACCGCAAGCCGCTTGACGATTCTATTTCGTTGGCTGGGGAACGATGCGCAGATGGGGCCGGCTCGCTTTCCAGCCGTTCGGGAACATTTTCTTGGCTTCCTCATCAGAAACGGCCGGGACGATGATGACTTCGTCGCCCGGTTTCCAGTTTACCGGAGTGGCCACTTTGTGCTGGGCCGTGAGCTGCATGGAATCGAGGACGCGCAGAACTTCGTCAAAGTTGCGGCCGGTGCTCATCGGGTAGACGAGCATCAGCTTGATCTTCTTGTCTGGACCGTGGCGCTGTATTTTTCGTGGGCGGCATTCTATGAACAAAATGCTTAACTTGCAAACTGCGGTCACTTCTTGATTCGGAGGAGGATATCGAATACGGTGCCATCGGGAAAGCGCAGGGGTTCGTCGAGAAGCAACTGGCCGCCTTTGCAACGAGCACAGAGGCGCAAGGCGACATCTTGGGGAGCGGGCTTATCCGTTGTTGGCGAAGAGGAAGCCCCACCGCCGGAAGTTTCGTCCAAGGCCTGATTGGCGAGCGCATCGGCTTCGCTGTTCTGTTCGCGGTAGACGTGCTCGACGCGGAACGCTCCTAAGGATTGGGACATTTTCTTGGCGCGCTCAAAGAGCGGGCGCAGATCTTCGCTGCGTACCTTGTACTGGCCGCGCATCTGCTTGACAAGAAGTTCGGAATCGCTCAGAACGTGCAGCGCGCGAATACCGTGGTTTTCCGCGTAGTCCAGAGCAGCGATCAGGCCAAAATATTCAGCAACGTTGTTGGTGCTCCGGCCGATATATTTTTTAAGACGAGCGATGACCTCGCCCTTGGCGTTGCGAATCACCACTCCATAGGCGGCAGCGCCGGGATTGCCCCGCGAACCACCATCGATATTGGCTTGATAGAACGCGGCGGGATTCGGCTCCGAGTGGTGATCGCCAAAGAGGCCGCGGTCGCGCGGGGCTGCTGGGCGCGGGCTCATCTCAGGACTCGGACAACTCGGCCGGCCGAGCACGATCGGCACACTCGCTATCGGTTGACGGTGGGATCAGTTCGAGCGTATAGAGAATTCGCCCACAGGTTTCGCAGCGAAAGACCTCCGTGTCGCGGTCGTCCTTCAGCATTTGAATCACGTGGGGAAGAACGCGCATGCCGCAGCCTTTGCATTGATGGTCGCGGACCTCCGCCATGACCGTTCCGGGATGGGGCTTCGAGATTCGAGTGTAAAGGTCGAGCAAATCCTTCGGAACTTTCTCTGCGACTAGCGCGCGTTCCGCCTGAGCGGCTTCCAGTTTCTTTTTTTCGTCGTAATACTGCTCTTCAATCTTTTTCTTCTCGACGGCGATTCCGCGCTCGGCTTCCCTCAGATCGGCTTCAAAGTGGCGGACGCGGGCTTCGGCTTCTTCAATGGCCATCATCTTGCCGAGCACCTGGTCTTCGGACTTGGATGCTTCGGCTTCGGCGTTGGCAATTTCATGCTGCAGCGCTTTGTAGGCTTCGTTGGTTTTGACTGCGGCGCTTTGCTCCCGATATTTCTTGGCTCGACCTTTCCACTGTTCGACGTCGAGTTCGTATTTCTTTCTTTCAGTGAGCGCTTGGGAGTGAACCCGCTTTGCGTTTGCGACGGCGGTGCGTGCGCCAGTGAGTTGAGCGTCCGCATCGCGCATACGTTTGGGAAGCCCGGCCAGATCGGATTGTAGAGCGGCGATCCGTTGATCGAGGCGTTGCAATTCCTGAAGTTGTCCAGTGGCAGGATGCATGTGAGGGACGATTCTAGCACAAGGGTGGGAAAGGCTTTGCCGTGTCTGAAGAGAGGGCTAGAATCGTGAACTCGCCGAAGGGAAGAAACGGGCAAAAGAAGTGGCCAGACTGCCGCACGTGCAGATTACCTGAGTAGAAGGTCGGAGCGCGGAGCGGAAGCGCGTGATTGCCGAAAAAATAACAACGGTGTTGTTCGAAGATGGCAGAGCGCAGAGAGAACATTTATTTGGCGTCGCATGACGTGTTGGCGACGAATTATGCCGAGGCGGGAGGATTGCTGGTCGATCAGAAGCGGACAGCGTGAAAAATCTGAACCTGATCCCGCTTCGAAGACCTCTGGACTGCGGAGTGACACGGTTTAGTTTGTTGCCTCCTCAGGCGGCTTTGCTGTCGCGCTGGATCAGGGTGGCGTCAACGAAGTAGCCCAGTCCAATGACCAAGGGGAAAATTCCGAACGACGCGGCTGTCATGGCCTGAGGCTCAGCGACGAATCTTGCGATCGCCGCGAACGTCAGGAAGAAACCGAGGCCAGTGCTGACAAGAAGAATGCCGTAGCGGCGTGATTTGGCAGCGGGAGAGAGTTCCTGCTCCATGGGAATTTGCGCGCCTCGAGCAAGCGCGGCAAGACGTTCTTCCGTGCGCAGCTTCCGGACGCGGTAAAAGGTATACATCCCGGCCACGGGAATTCCACAGGTCAGAATTACGGCAACGAGTCCGATCACATTTCCATCCATACTGTGCTCCCTCGATACTTCAACTGTGTGGCCGCGTGTAGCGACCTCGATAGTAGAAACGCAAAGAGAGGGTGAAAAGTTCCGGGAAGGAGTGGATCAGTTAGAGGTGACTTCCATGCTGGAATCGATGGAAAGAGCCGGATAGCGGATGGGCGAGCCGGCCGGGGCCGGCACGTGTTGCGCGGTGGCACGAAAATCCGAGCCGGAACAGGTGACTTCGTAGGTGTACCCGTCGCGTTCCGGCTTGGTTAGGGTGAGCGCGCCGGAAGAGACCAGTTCGTCGAGGGAAGCACATTTACCATTGAGGGCCATATTGGAGCGCTCGGCTTGCGCAATTTGCAAAAGGTCCGAGCGGACGCCGGTCAAGCTGATGGCTTGGGTGGGAGCCGTGCCAGGATCGCTGGTGGGCATCTTTTTTAGATAGAACACATAAATGCCGGCAAAAAGAGCTGCTACGGCGAGCAATGAGGCCAAGGCGCGCATGGGTAAATTGTGAACGCAGGTTCAAAGACTGGCAAGCTGTTCGGACGGGGATGGTGTATTTGAGAGCAACAGAGCCAAGGCGGATGTTCCCTGGCATAACTGGGCGGCCCGCTTTATTTTTTACGGACGGATTGACGGATGCCAGATAGATTCCAGGTAGATTGAGGATCAGGAATTTGAATTCGCGGGATGGTAGAGAGATTCTGGCGTCGGAATCGGCTGGCCCTTTCTCGTTTACAACGCCAGGAGGCAGGCGCTCATCTAAGGAACGAGAGTGTACCGTGCCGCGCCTAGCTGAGTAAACCGCCCTTGGTCTGATGTGTGGCGGTGGCGTACACTGAAGGCTTGCGGTTTCCGTCTAAGATCGAGTGAGGCATCCATTGAGCAATCTATCTCTTGGTTCGCGGCTTCGTCGCCGCAGGAACACGACGTTTGCAATCGTGCTGGCTGGGACGCTGTTCTCGTTATGGCCAGAAGTTGCCCCAGCCGCAGGCGATGGGACTGTGGGCGGGAAACCTTCTCCGCTGCTGCCGGCGATGAAGTTAGAGCTCGACCGATCCTTGAAGACGCTGGGCGCGCAAGATCCCGCGGCATATTTCATAGGTTATGCTCTCACCGAGACACAGCGTACCAACGTTACCGGATCAAACGGCGCACTGCTGACTAGCGAGGAAGATCGGAATCGCTGGCTGGAAGTGACCGTGCGAACCGGGAGCTATCAGCTCGATGACACCCATAAGGTCGATGGCCGGCAACCGCCCAACGGCGGGCCGGGCACGAGCGCTCCTATCGATGACGATCCGGAAGTTTTGCGGCGGGCGATCTGGCTGGAGACAGACAAGCAGTATCGCGCGGCGGCGGAAGCTCTGATCAAGATACAAACCGGGAAAGAAGTAAAAGCGCAATCGGAAGAAGGAAAAGCGCCGGATTTTTCTCATGAAAAGCCGCAGAGCTACATTGGCCCATGGGCTTCGTTTCAACTGGATCGCAAGCCGTGGGAGGAAAAAGTGCGGTTGTACACAAAATATTTTCGAGATTCGGCGCCGGTAATCAATTCGATTGTGACCTTTACCGCGACGGCGACCAATACGCTGCAACTGAACTCAGAAGGAACCCAACTGCAGTTTGGACAGATTCGTTATCGGCTGGATCTGTTCATTCAGGGCAAAGCCGCCGACGGTATGGATATTGACCGGTATTATAGTTTTGATTGGGTGAATCCAAGCGAAGCGCCGGATGACAAGGCGGTCTATCTGGCGGCGGCACAACTCAGAAAAGAACTGGAAGGATTGGTGGTTGCACCAATTAACGAGCCAACGGTAGGTCCGGCGCTGCTAACAGGGCGCGCGGCAGCGGTTTTCTTTCACGAAGTGTTTGGGCATCGCGCCGAAGGGCACCGGCAGAAAGATGTGAGCGAAGGGCAGACGTTCACAAAGAAAGTGGGAGAGCCGATCCTTCCGGATTTTCTGACGATTGTGGATGATGCGACGCAAAGAAAAGTGGGCAATCAGGAGCTGCTGGGCTACTACCAATACGATGATGAAGGTGTTGTGGCTGAACGAATTACGCTCGTCGATCATGGCGTGCTGAAGGATTTTGAGATGTCCCGTTCGCCGATCGCTGGATTCCCTCACAGCAATGGTCATGGCCGCCGGCAACTAGGAGCGACTCCGGTATCTCGCCAGGGCAATTTAATTGTGGGGAGCAGCAAAACGCTGACCAACGAACAATTGCGGGCCAAATTTATTGAGTTGATCAAACAGCAGAACAAGCCTTACGGGTTGCTGATTGACGACATCGCGGGAGGATTTACGCTGACTGGACGAGGGCAGCCACAAGCGTTCCAAGTTGAGCCACTGGTGGTGTACAAAGTGTATCCCGACGGACGACCTGACGAATTGGTGCGCGGCGTGGATATCGTCGGCACGCCATTGGCATCGTTGACAAAGATTGTGGCGACCGGAGACACGCCGGAGGTATTCAACGGCTATTGCGGAGCGGAGTCGGGCTCCGTGCCGGTATCGGCATCAGCGCCCGCAATCCTTACCTCGGAGCTTGAAGTGCAGAAGAAGGCGACATCTTCAGACCGTCCGCCGATTCTGCCGCCACCTGCGCATGATCCCGTAAAAGCCGGAGGTGCACAATAATGCACGCACTTCGGATGGCCCTTGCGGTTTCACTTTTTTCCATCGGTTCGATGGCTGTGGCCCAGCCACAAGCGCTCACCGATAATGATCACACGATACAATCGATGCGGGATGAAATGGCTCGCGCAAAAGCGCGGCTGGAACTTAAACTTCCACAATCGGATCAGCCGGTTCGGCCTTACTACATTGAATACCGTCTTCTCGACATGGATATTCGGGAGGTGGTGGGACAGTTTGGCGCCTTGCTCAGCACCAATCACAATCGCAGCCGGGTGATGAATGTGTCCGCGCGCATTGGCGATTACAAACTGGACAGCTCGAACTTCTTGAGCGACGACGGATTCCGCGGATTTATCGGACCGAGCGGTGGCGTGGGAATCGACCGCGACTACGATTCGTTGCGACAGGATTTGTGGATCGCAACGGATCAGGCGTTCAAGGAAGCAGCCGAAACCTATTCTCGTAAACAAGCGTATCTGAGCAGTCTGGCGCGCGCGTCGGATATTGACGATTTTGCGCGGGTGCAAACCGTGCAGCATATCGAACCGCTCGTGAATGCGGATTGGGGCGGGCGCAATTGGGAACAGGAAGTGCGCGACACGTCCGCCGCACTGCGAGCGTTTCCACAGACTTACGATTCCCGGGTAACCTATTACCTCGTCTACCTGACGGAATATCTGCTGACGAGCGAAGGAACGGAAGTGCGCACCAACCGTTCTTTTGCCGCGATTGAAGCAGGAATGAACTCGCTAGCGCCCGACGGCATGCAGGTCAATCACTTTTACGCGACCTACGCCCCGCGGCCCGCGGATCTGCCAAGTGCAGATGTTGTGCGGAAAAATCTGACGGTGGCGGGCACGGAATTGATGGCCATGCGCGCCGCGTCACCGGCACCCGACTACACGGGACCTGTACTGTTTGAATCGCGTGCAGCCGCAGCGTTAATTGCCCAGGTGCTCAGTCCGTCGCTAAGCGGGGCACGAGCACCGCTGGCATTTCAGCCAGTTGTCGATCAACTGATGAGCAGCCTGGGTGGGCGAAGCGATTGGAGTGGCAAGATGGAAACGCGCGTGCTGCCTGCCTCGGTCTCATTGGTGGATGATCCGTCACTGAAAGAATACCAGGGAGCGCCGGTGATCGGTTCATACACGATTGATGAAGAGGGCGTACCGGCACAGAAAGTCACCATCGTTCAAGATGGGAAACTGAAGAACCTGTTGATGTCCCGGCGGCCTGGCCCGGATTCCGATAAGTCCAATGGACACGGGCGCTCGGCGTTTCTAACCGATCCAAAACCGGTGATGAGCACTCTGATTTTTTCCTCGACAGAAACGGTTTCGAGTGAAGATTTGAGAAAGAAGTTTCTCGATTCCTGCAAGGCCGAGAAGCTGGATTTCTGCATCGTTGTGCGGCAGATGGATAATCCTTCATTGAGCTTGATGCACCAAGACGATTTTTCCGAGTTGCTGGCAAGCTTTGGAGGAAATGCGGCGACCGATCGTTTGCCCCTGGTGGTGTACAAGATTTATCCGAGCGATGGGCACGAAGAGTTGGTGCGCGGGGCGCGCATCACCGGGTTTAGTCCACGAATGCTTCGGAACATCGCGGGAATTGGCAGCGATCCGTTCGTTTACAACTACATGCAAAGCCAGGTCGCGGGGGTTTCCGGCACGGCGCTCGGAGCATTCGGAACCGCGCAAAACGGCTTGCCTGCTACAGTAGTTGCACCCTCGTTGCTGTTTGAAGAGATCGAAGTGCGGGGAGCACGGGGCGAACCGAAACGGATGCCAATTTTGCCGGAGCCTCCGATGACCGCGAAAGTGATGAACTAGCCACGGGCATTTATCCAGAACTGGACGCGGCGCTTCTTTTTGGGGCGCCGTTTTTCTTGGGGATCTCCCCTCCTGGTTGTTGAACCCCCTTCCGACGCGAAGATGCCGGCAGATCGACACCGCGTTGGGTCACTAGTTGAGGTAGGCTTTAGCAATGGCGATTTCAGGCGCACTCCAACAAGCGATCAAGGAAAAGAAGCGGGCCGCATTGCTGAGCGTCGGCTCTGCGATCCTGCTGGTCTCTTTGAAGGCCTTCCTGGTGGCGCGGACAGGTAGCTTGGGCGTGTTGTCTGAAGCGCTGCATTCGGGTCTGGATCTGGTCGCTGCGGCGATTACGTATCTGTCGGTACGAGTTTCCGATCAACCCGCAGATAAACGTCATCCATACGGACACGGAAAGTTTGAAAATTTCTCGGCGTTTATCGAGACGGGTCTGCTGATCCTGACCGCAATTTACATCATTTATGAAGCGTTCTCTCGCCTTTTCTTCCGCAGCGTCCATATTCAACCAAGCGTGACCGCCATTCTGGTTCTGTTCGTGGCGCTGGCGATTGATTTGACTCGCGCGCGGGCGCTGAAACAAGTCGCGAAAAAACATATCAGCGAAGCGCTGGAAGCGGATGCGTTGCATTTTTCCACGGATGTGTGGAGCACCATCGTGGTTATCACTGGTATCGCGCTGGTTTGGGCCGGCGAATATTGGCGTTTGCCGTGGCTGGTTTACGCCGACGCGATCGCCGGACTTGGGGTAGCTGGCGTAATTTTGTGGGTTGGTTCGCAACTGGGCAAACGCACATTGGACGCGCTGCTCGATGTCGCGCCGGTGGGTCTACAGGATGAGATCAGCGAAGCGGTTGGCAGGATGGACGGCGTTCTAGATGTGGAGCGCGTTCGGGTGCGTCGAGCGGGAAATCGCCACTTTGTGGACGCGACCGTGAGCGTTCCGCGGACAGCTTCACTCGAGAAGGTTCACGCCTTGACCGACGCCATCGAACAACGAATCGGCCAGATTGTGCCTTCCGATGTGATGGTGCACGCGGAACCGAGAGCGCCAAGGGATGAGCACTTGTTCGAGTCCGTGCGAGCGGTTGCCCAGCGATTGGGACTGGCCGTTCACGATTTGACAGCCGTGCAGCAGGACGGGCACTTGTTCGTCGAAATGCATCTGGAAGTGGACGAAAATTTGAGTCTACGCGACGCGCATCGCCAGGCCAGTGAGTTGGAAGAAGGCATTCGCTCACTCCGCGGCGACAACCTGGACGTGAATATTCACATCGAGCCGCTCGGCAGACACATCGCCACCCCGGATGCGCGCGCGGGAGAAATGCGGCAGCTGGAGCTCTCCGTGGATTCATTCTTGAATGGTTTGCCTGGGGAGTACGATGAGCTAATCAATTGCCACGATGTGCGAGTGCGGCAAGTGGAGCAGCACATTTTGGTTTCGTGCCATTGCGTGATGAAAAGCGAGTTGCCGATCACCCGAGTACACGATGTGACAGCGGCGCTCGAAGATCGGGTGAAAGAGCGGTTTCCGCAGATTTCGCGGGTCACAATTCATCCGGAGCCGCCGGAATCTTCCTAGGAAGATCCGCAACCGATCTCGAGACCGACCACTGCCTTTGGATTCGGGCGGGCAACGAAGAGTTGAGCACCGAGAGCGAGTAGGGCGGGAAAACATTCCAAGGTGTAGCGCGGTTCGGGGGCTTCGAGTGTGGTCAAGAACGCAGTGCGCACTAGAATGTAAACTACGAGCAGCCAAATCGCGGGGCGCGCGGCGCGACACTTCCAAAGTCTCGCTATGCCCAGCACTGCAACCATCACGTAAAAAAGATTCAGAGAAAAATAGAGGATGGTCACGCGTTGATCGACGGGGTCCTCTTCGGACATGTAGGCGAGTGGGAAGACGTGCCCGGAAACGGGGATGAGCTCAATGCGGGGGGTGAACCAGATGCGTCCGGCGCGCAAGAGTGGAATCCAGAGATAGGTCCGGAAAGGGTACCGCGCGGTTCGTTCGCGAGCGAGCTGTGCAAAGACCCGGTCTTGTTCTGCAGTCAGCATTAAATCATCATTGTAAGTTTCCAAGATTGTCGCGACACGTTCCTTTTCTTCCGGAGTATCGAACGCGGCATCTGGAATATCTTCGAGATTGATGGCTTCCTCATTCAGTTTCCAGGGCACAAGGTAGCAATCGCGGACGCGGTAGAGCCAGGTACGCTCCCAAGACATGAAACCTTGGGGATCAACTTCTCCTGGCAGCGTGGTGTTCTTGGGTGCTAGGGCTTGAAACTCGTGAAAAGTGATCGCGTTCCTGATCGCCCAGGGCACGAGCGGCAGAGCGCCCGCGCAGACCATGAGGAAGCACGCCAGCAGCCAGCGTTGGAGCTCGCCACGACGCCACATCCAGTAACCCAAGAGCAGGCTGGAGGTGACCAGAATGAGGGGCGTTTCGGGACGAAACAGAGTGCCCAAACCAGCTGTGAATCCAGCGAAAACGGCAAGAGTCCAGAAATTTCGGGTAAAGGGATTGCCAGAAATGGCCCCCGGAACGTGGCCGGTTGTTACCCACATGGCCAGCACGACCAGCGAAA
Source organism: Candidatus Acidiferrum sp. (assembly GCA_035314425.1). Classification (GTDB taxonomy): domain Bacteria; phylum Acidobacteriota; class Terriglobia; order Acidiferrales; family UBA7541; genus Acidiferrum. Next base: position 9,850 of record DATFZN010000037.1, read on the forward strand.
GGAAACAAGCTGAAGTGAACAATACCGCCCAGACCTCGGTAAGTGGCACGGCCACGTAATTAGCGGTTAGCGGGCAGAGGACGGCGAGCCACAGTCCAGCGGTAAAGGCGCTCTTCGGTTTGGCGTGATCGCCGCACCAGAGAACCAGCGCCCCGGCAAGCAAGGCAATGATGAGGGAGGTCGCCAGGTCGACAAGGATCTGTGCAGCCATGACAAACAACCGGGCCGTCTCTCCGGTGCGGCCGCTTAGCGCGTATACGATCACCAAAAACGCGGGATAGCCGGGCATCCGCAGATCGACCGGAACGGGTTGTCCGCCAATATCCATGGCGTATTTGCCGTATTTCAGCCAGTTGGCAGCCAGTTGTTCGTAAATGGCGGTGTCGCCTGCGCTGGCCGGGAATTTGAAAACGAAAAGAAGCCTGAGGCAGGCGCCAACCAGGAGAGCGGTGATGGGGTTCGATAAAATTCGTCGCATTCGCTGCTAGGCATCTTACAATAGAGAGGTTCATTCCAGTCGACGGAGTGTTAGGGGCCTCTCTGCCGGGCGTCGAGGCATCCTAATTAAATGAAAGAGCGAAAACCGATATTTTACGACGCGGAGCGAGTCCGCTGGCGATTCACGCGCCGAACTCTGGAAATCAGCGGAGCACTGCTGACCCTGCTGCTGGTATATTTCTTTGTCACTATTGCCCGAAGCGTAGAACTTCCCTCTTCGCTGCTACCAGATACGCGGCCAGCGTATCATTCACTGAAAAAGAAACTGCTAAAGCCGGTGGTGCTGCGCGAAGGACGCCACAAGCGTATTGCTAACATCGGCCAGGTGCCTGCCACATACGATCCCCTGCGCGCTGCCTTTTTTGTGAGTTGGGATGCCAACAGCCTTGCTTCGCTGAAAAAACATTATAAAGACATCGATTTACTTATCCCCGAGCAGCTCCATGCCATTACGCCGAACGGAGCGATCACGGTTGTCGATTACGAGCAGTACGAAACGGTTGAAGTCACGCCCGCAGAAGCGGTCGCACGCCTGAAGCAGGACAAATTGCACCAGTGGATGCGCTCGACCAACCCCCCGATCGAATTGCCGATGATGGGATTGCTGAATAATTCCGATGGCACAACATTTAAATCGAAAGAACTTGCCGGTCTCTTGAGCAATCCCGATTCGCGCAAACGATTGATCAACGACACAACGCAATTCGCGATGGAATCCCGCGAGGTGGGAATTGTCGTGGACTTCGAAGAAATTCCGAAGAAGAGCCAACCGGAGTTCAAGGAGTTCATTCGAGAGTTCGCGCCAGCGTTGCACGGCGCTGGTCTGAAATTGATGGTGGCGCTGCCCGCGCGCGATGACGAATTCGATTACGCGTTTTTTGGGCGGGAAACGGATGCGATTATATTGATGAACTACGACCAGCATTGGCTGACGTCGCTCCCGGGTCCGATCGCGGCACAGGATTGGTTTGTTGAGAATCTCCGGCAAATTCTGCAAATCGTTCCCGCGCAGAAGCTTGTCGTGGGAATAGCGAACTATGCATACGACTGGACAGAAAAAACGAAAAAGGAACCGGGGCATGCGGAAGCATTCAGCATCCAGGAAGCTCTACTGCATGCCTACGAATCGGAAACGGATGTGGAGTTTGATCCCGTCTGGCTGAATCCACATTATTCATACTCGGATGAACAGGACCGCGATCACCAGGTATGGATGCTGGATGCGGTGACGGCGTACAACGAGTTGCGCGCCAGTGAACGGTTGGGAGTGCAAGGTACGGCGTTGTGGCGTTACGGCTCTGCGGATTCTTCGCTGTGGCCGATCTGGGATGCGACGCGACCCGACAGCGCCATGCGGGAGAAAATTCGGGAGATTCCCCCGGGGCCAGATCTGATCTTGGAGGGCGATGGCGATATCTGGCACATCGCGGACGTGCCTAAAAGCGGTCGACGCAGTTTTACGTATGATGCGAACACCGACCTGATCACTTCGGAAAAATATGAAGCGTACCCTCTTTCATACGATATCGATCAGATAGGCACAGCGAAAAACAAACTGGTTCTATCGTTTGATGACGGGCCGGATCGGACCTGGACGCCCAAAATCTTGGACGTCTTGAAAGAGAAGAAAGTGCCCGGCGCATTTTTTGTGATCGGGGATGAAGCCAACCGAGCGCCGGATATTTTGAAGCGGGAATATGCGGAAGGCCATGAAATCGGCAATCACACGTTCACGCACCCGAAGTTTGATGAAATTTCGCGAACCCAGCTCCGATGGGAATTGAATCTGACGCAACGGCTGATTGAAAGCACCCTTGGTGTAAAGTCCATCCTGTTTCGTCCGCCGTACGGAATCGACCACCAACCGGAATATGCGGAGGAAGTTGCACAACTCCCCTATCCACAGGAGTTGGGCTACTTGATTATTGGTCAGCGGATCGATCCCAATGACTGGCGCATCGATGATGCCAAAAATGAGCGTCCATCGCAGGCGATCGTGGACGTGGTTATTGAGCAGGCAAAAAAAGGAAATATTATTTTGCTGCATGATGGAGGAGGCGACCGCGCGAAAACCCTGGCGGCGTTACCCCTGATTATTGACCAACTTCGCGCCAAGGGATATGAATTCGTCTCCATTGCCGATTTAATTGGCAAAAAAAGAAGCGACGTGATGGTGCCGCTCTCTTTTCGCGAACAGCTCTCAGCCCGCGCGGATGGATTGATCTTCGGAATTTTCCAGTGGTTCCGCTTTCTCATCGCCACGGTATTCCTCCTGGGAATTATTCTGGTAAGCGCCCGCGCCGCCATTATTGGGATTTTGGCCATTATCGAAAAACTTCGTCCCGACCATGACAAATTGCCGGAACCGCCTCCGAGCGTCACCGTGCTGATTCCCGCGCATAACGAAGAGAGCGTGATTGTTCAAACGGTGCAATCCGTGCTGCTTTCCGATTACGCGGACATGCATGTGATCGTGGTCGATGATGGGTCCACGGATGCTACGTTGGAATTGCTGCACAGCAATTTCGGCCACAACTCATACGTGCAGATTATTCACCAAGCAAATCGAGGCAAGGCCGCAGCGCTCAATAATGCGCTCGGTCATGCGCAGACCGAAATCGTGGTGACCATTGACGCCGACACGGAAATCGAGCCCGATGCGATTCGCAATTTGTTGCGGCATTTCTCGGATCCTAGAGTTGGCGCGGTGGCTGGCAACGTGAAGGTAGGTAATCGCTCGCGCTGGCTAACCCGGTGGCAGGCACTCGAATACATCACCAGTCAGAACATGGAGAAGCGCGCCTTCGATCTATTGAATTGCATCACGGTCGTTCCAGGGGCACTCGGTGCCTGGCGGCGCACGGCAATTGAAACGGCCGGCGGCATCACCGCCGACACGGTGGCGGAAGATGCAGACCTGACGATCGCCATTCGCAAATTGGGCTGGCGCGTGACGTATGACGAGTACGCTCTGGCGTGGACAGAAGCGCCGGAGACGCCAGCAGTTCTCATTCGCCAGCGGTTCCGCTGGACCTTTGGAACACTGCAGTCCTTCTGGAAGCATAGCGACAGCTTGTTTCGGCCGAAGTACGGTACGCTCGGCTGGATAGCGCTGCCGAATATTTTTATTTTTCAGATTGTGTTGCCATTGATTTCGCCGATCATCGATTTAATGTTCTTAGGGACCTTGTTGCTGTGGGGTCTGGCGCAATTGCACATCACACAAATCCCGCAATTGTGGACATCCTCTGACGTTGCGCGGTCCGTACTCTTTTTCCTGGGCTTTCTGATCATCGATGTGCTGACGTGCGTGATTGCGTTCGCACTCGAACGCAAGGAAGACTGGACTCTGCTCATTCCTGTTCTGCTCCAGCGCTTCTACTACCGACAATTGATGTACATCGTGCTGTTCCGTTCGGTGAAGGAAGCTGTCAGTGGAAGGCCGGTAGGCTGGAAGGGGGTGGAACCGGAGCCTCCGCGCCAATCCCAAACTCCCGCCCCTGTGACCCTTTAATTTTGACCCGGCATAAATAGAAAACCCTACGAATCCAGAGGATGCGCAGGGTTTTTTATCGAATGATCCTAGAGAAGCTAGTGCTGATCCTGAACCAGAGGAATCTGCGAAGCCAGCTGCATGTCGATCAGCATTTGGAGGCGTCGATCAAGCTGGAAGAACGTGGCCACCTTGGTACCAGGAATCACCTTCTGGAAAATGGGAACATACTTGATGCGGAGTTGCGCAACCGATTGGTCCACACCGAGCGAACGGTTGATCAAACTGATGGCCTGCTCGGTGGTCATCGTGCCCCACTGCTCGGCATATTCCTTCAGCGCGGCGTACTTGACGTCATTGATCTTCACGAGTTCTGCAGTGTATTGATCGTAGACGGGCCAGAATTTCGTGGCTTCATCGGGAGTGAGATTCAGATTCGCCGCGATCAACTGTTTTTTCTTGGCGCGGATATCCTGACGCAACAACTGGATATCCTGATCCGTCATTCCTGGGGAACTTCCAGCCGCTGGCGCAGTCTGTGTCGCGGTCGCCTGGGCCGAGAGCCTGGGGGCAGTTGCAGAGCAAACTCCTGCCAATACCAACATTCCAATCATTGTCTTTCGCAAGTTGATTCTCCTTAAATTGCGGCGCTGGACTCGATTTTTGGGCCTATCCGCCCTTTCGGCCAGCTCGCGGCTGTTTAACAAAACTCGGTCATCAACGAAACGCTTGCTTATACCCAGAGGCAAAAAGGGACTGAGCAGACGAACAAACTTCGACGACCTGGTGGACGAAATAGTAAGGCCTTTCCGAGATTTCTACAAGCGCCAGAGTTGGAAGGAGATTTCCCGGAACTTTTTGCGCACGATTTCTATCTCTCAGTCAGTGAAAGCGGTCCAAGGGTACGATGGCAAAGCGATGATAAAATTCCAGCGTTATTCGACAATTTTGAGGAAATTGCGGTGACCGCTCATTCCTTAGTCTTTCGCGACATTGCGATGGTATTTGCCGCAGCGGTTTTTTGCGGCGTAATTGCCTGGCGCCTGCGCCAGCCAATTCTGCTGGGCTATGTCTTTGCCGGGTTGCTGCTCAGTCCGCTCACACCGGGACCACATGTCGCCGATGTGCACACATTTGAATTGATGGCGGAAGTGGGCGTAATCCTGTTGATGTTTTCCGTGGGCATTGAATTTTCGATTCCCGACCTGCTTCGCGTGAAGTGGGTCGCGCTAGGCGGAGCCCCGCTGGGAATTTTACTTTCCATCGGGCTGGGCACTAGCGTCGGCACAATGCTGGGCTGGCCGCTGAGGCAAGGGATCGCGGTGGGTTGCATCATTTCCGTGGCAAGCACGATGGTGCTGATACGATTGCTGATGGACCCCGGTGAAATGTCCTCGGCTTCTGGCCGGGTGATGATCACCCTGACGCTTGTGGAGGACCTTGCGGTCGTCGTTCTTACGGTGGTGCTACCAGGACTTTCCCCGACAAGCGGAGGAAACTATCTAGAGGTGGCTTCGAAAATTGGCAAGTCGCTGCTCTTGCTGATTCCGATTGCCGCTGCCGCCTGGAAACTGGTGCCGCCGCTGCTGGCTCGAGTGGAGAAAACCTGCAACGACGAAATTTCTCTAATGTTGGCGCTGATGATCTGCCTGGCGATTGCCGCTCTTACAGAAGCGGTGGGGCTTTCTCTGGCGCTAGGTGCGTTTCTCGCGGGATTATTCCTGGGGAGTTCGGAGTTCGCGCACAAACTGGCGCGCCAGACGCAATCGTTGCGAGATGCGTTCGTGGCACTATTCTTTGCGTCGGTTGGAATGCTGATCGATCCACACAGTTGGGCTTCCAGCTGGAGGAGCATTCTGCTAATCGTGGGCCTAGTGTTGATTGGCAAATTCGCGGTCTGGTATGGAGTGGTAAAGTTATTTCGCTATTCGAACGATGCGGCGCTACGCGTTGGGGTCGGGTTGACACAAATTGGGGAATTCTCCTTCATACTGGCTCAGGTTTCGCTGCACTCCGGGCTGATCTCTTCCGAACTTTATAACGCAACTTTGGCTGCGTCGCTGATCACTATCCTGGCGAACGCTTCTCTATTTAAGTTGCTGAAGCCCGCAGTTGGCATTTCCCCTATCGGCAGACTAGCTCACGGTTAGGATGGGGAACTTCGATGCCACAGATATGCTAAACAGAGAACTTGAATTGCTACGAATTATCGTCAATTTCCATCTCCAGACAAACCTGGTGTAGGATATCGGGACTGCCCGCAGGAGGAGTTATGGCGATTACATTTATTTTGAACGGCGAAAACAAAACTGTGGATGTTGATCCGCAAATGCCGCTGCTATGGGTGTTGCGCGATACTCTGAATATGACCGGGACGAAGTTCGGTTGCGGCATGGCGCTTTGCGGCGCGTGCACGGTGCACATCAACGGGGAAGCGGCGCGTTCCTGCATTACCGCGATCTCGAGTGTGGCCAACAAGAAAATTACGACCATTGAGGGACTCTCAGTCGACGGATCCCATCCGGTGCAGCAGGCGTGGATTGCAGAAGACGTGCCGCAGTGTGGATACTGCCAATCCGGCCAGATCATGTCCGCCGCGGCTCTATTGGCGAAAAAGGCCAATCCATCCGACGCTGACATTGATGATGCCATGAGCGGTAACATTTGCCGCTGCGGCACGTACCAACGCATTCGCAGGGCGATCCACCGCGCGGCTTCCACGTCGGCAGGCTAGCAAAGAATCTCGCTGTAACCGCCGCGAATTCCTGGCAACAGGCAGCGCGGGCGGTGCTGAGCGGCTTTCTACATCGCGGAATGTTTTGTGGACGAACTGGCCAAAGCAGCGGGAAAGGACCCCGTCCAGTTCCGCCGCGATATGCTGCAAAAAGATTCGCGAACTCGCCAAGTCCTGGACTTGGCAGCAGAGAAGGCCGGTTGGAGCAAGCCCCTGGCGACGGGTCGTTCTCGGGGAGTCGCTGTTGTGGAATCGTTTGGAACATATGTGGCTGAGGTGGCGGAGATCAGCATCGATCCTAAAGCCAAGAGTTTGCAGGTGCATCGTGTGGTGGCCGCCGTCGATTGCGGCCGCTACGTAAATCCAGAAACGATTCGCGCGCAAATCGAAGGCTCGATTGTATATGGACTGACGGCGGCGCTAAAGGGCGAGATCACCGTGACCGGCGGGCGAATCGACCAATCGAATTTCAACAATTACGACGTGCTGCGCATAAATGGAACGCCACAGGTGGAAGTTCACATCGTAGAGAGTAGCGATGGTCCCGGTGGCATTGGCGAACCAGGCACGCCACCGATTACGCCTGCGGTTTGCAACGCGATTTTTGCGGCTACTGAGAAGCCGATCAGGCGTTTGCCGATACGTCCGGAGGATCTGGCCTAGCGGTGCGGGCAGGTTTCGCGGCACAATCGACTGTGTTCACTCTCTTGTTCATCCTCGCCGTAATTTCTCTGCTCATCTGGATCGTTCTCACTTTTTTTCGCGGCGGGTTCTGGCAAGTTCAACGGTACAATGCGGATTTCGAAACAATCGATCCGCCGGCGGCGTGGCCGCGCGTTCTGGCAATTGTTCCCGCCCGGAATGAAGCGGATACTATCGGCCCAGTTCTGAAATCCCTGCTTGAGCAGAGCTATGCAGGCGAATATCGGGTGATAGTTGTTGATGATCACAGCGAAGATCGCACGGTCTTGCTTGCTGACGCCACAGCGCAATCCGCTGGCCGAGCAGCGACGATCAGCATCATTTCCGCTGCAATACTTCCAGACCGCTGGACGGGTAAACTCTGGGCCATGCAACAAGGCGTAGAAGCCAGTGCAACATTTTTACCAGATTATTTCTGGTTCACAGACGCCGACATCACGCACGCGCCGGATACTCTTAGGCGATTGATCGAGCGCGCGGAGAAGCAACATCTGGATCTCACCTCGCTGATGGTTTTACTCGAAGCCAAATCCTTTGCGGAGCGGTTACTCATTCCTCCGTTTTTATACTTCTTCTTAAAATTATATCCGCCTCAGTGGATCGCTGATAGAAAAGCGAAAACGGCAGGCGCTGCAGGCGGCTGCATTCTCTTACAGCGAAAAACCCTGGCACAAATAGGTGGCTTAACGGCGATTCGGTCCGAAGTGATTGATGATTGTGCTCTAGCGCGCGCTGTAAAAGATGGCGGCGGCGCAATTTGGATGGGGCTTACGCGGAAGAGTGTAAGTCTGCGCGCATACACCTCCTTGGGTGAGATTCGCGACTTGATTGCGCGAACGGCCTTCACGCAATTGGGCTATTCCACTTTTTTGCTCTTGGGTACTCTGTTCGGAATGCTTCTCACGTATGCGGCGCCAGTCGCACTTGCATTCAGCACACAATCAACATTATGGAGGTTGGGGCTGGCGGCTTGGACCTTAATGACGATTACCTATCTGCCAACGATTCGGTTCTATGGGCTATCGCCGCTCTGGGCTCCCGCCTTGCCACTGGCTGCCGTATTTTATTCCTACGCCACCTGGATTTCCGCTATGCGGTATTGGCTGGGCAAAGGTGGCCAGTGGAAAGGCCGGGCACAGGCGATGTCCGATCAAGGCAGCGCGTGAGTGCAAGTTGGCAACTAATCATTCGACGGAGTTCCTTTTGTTGTCTTAGGAATTGGCGAGGTAGAACCCCAAGATATGATCGCCTGCCTCCATCCTGTATTCGAATGGCGAACCTATCGATCCAATAGATGGCTGCGAGACTTCGCCGCCGCAGCCGTGCTGTCGTTTTCTGCCTTTAGCGGTATCATCGTCGGGCAAATCTCACCGTCACCAGACGGTGAGGGCAGCTTACCCGCTTCCATCCATGGCACAGTTCTGAACCGCGTCACAGACGAGCCCATTGGCCACGCTCTGGTTTACTCGCCGGACAAGCAATATGCGACGCTGACCGATGATCGCGGGTATTTCGAATTCAAATTTCCGACCGAAGTTGCGACCAACGAACAGACCAAGGGCACGATCGCGAGCGGACTCGTTAGCAACCGGTTGCCTTGGTGCCAAACGACCCGGAAGCACACGTAGAATTTTTCCGGCGAGATCAGAGTGATCTCGATGGAGGATTCATTCTGCAGAGTGTCATCCCCGGATCCTACACAATTATCGCCGTCGAGGATGTCTGGGGCTTTGCTTGGTTCAAGCCCGGCGTGCTGGCGAAATATGCCAAACAGGGGCAAGATTTGACTGTTGGTGAACTGATGCGCGGCGTTGTGCGGCTTCCCGACCCCATTGAGGTGCAGGGCCGCTGGAATTGTTTGTGACCAGGTTGGAGTGGGCCTAGACGGGGAGTGTGCCACCTGGACCGCCCTGCATCGTTCTGATTTATAATCTCCAGATGGGAAACTCTCCGGTCTCTGGCGGGACTGACAGTCGCAATCCGCGCGGGGGCGGGCAGGAGCAGTATCTTCGCCTCCACGCCGTAAACGTCTTTGTGCGCGATCAGGATCGCAGCCTGCGTTTCTATTTGGACCAATTAGGATTTCGTTTAGCATTTGATACTCGGTTGCAATCCGGCGAGCGTTGGGTGGCCGTGGCGCCCCGGGATGGCTCCGCAATCCTTTCTTTGATTGTGCCGAAGCCGAACACTCCGCAGTACAAATTGATTGGTCGATCCACTCAGGTGGTTTTCATTGCCGAAGACGTCACCACTACGTTTCAAGAGTGGTCCAGGCGGGGAGTTCGTTTTCAACAAACGCCGAGACTGAAGCGCATCAAATTCAACGATGAAGGCCGAGCCCGGGCGGAGAATGGCTCAAACTTGCTTCTTGGAGAACAAACGTCCGTATGGGGTGGCGTATTCGCGCGTTTCAAGGACGTCGATGGAAATCAATTTTCGTTGGTGAGCTTTGATGAAGTGTCTCATGGCTTAGAGATGGACCGGCGCGCGCGTGCGGAGAAAGAGGAAGCCGAACGCCGAGCCGCGCAGGAACTGGAAATCGCAACGCGAGT
>DATFZN010000038.1:0-6721 GCA_035314425.1 Candidatus Acidiferrum sp.
GAGCACTACGGAGCGATACTCGATCCGCTCGGGAATGCGGTGCATACCGTGCTGGCGGGAGCAATCGCCGGGCAGACGGTTCTGGTGACCGGGTGCGGGCCGATCGGGTTGATGTCGGTAGCGGTGGCCAAGGCCTGCGGAAGCTCGACGGTGTTTGCAACGGAGACGAACGAGCACCGGCGAAAGATGGCGAAAGAGATGGGCGCCGATTTTGTGTTGAATCCAGCCAGTGAAGCTGTGGTCGAGAAGATTTTGGCAGCGACCGGCGGCAGTGGCGTGGATGTGTTGCTCGAGATGAGCGGGCAGCCCAGTGCGATTCAACAGGGATTCAAGGCGTTGCGAGCGGGGGGAAGGGCTTCCTTGCTAGGAATCCCCACGGAAGCGGTGCAACTCGATTTGGTGCAGGATGTGATTTTCAAAGGTGCGACAGTTCAGGGAATCTATGGACGGCGGATGTATCGGACTTGGGTCGAGATGACGGCATTGCTGAAGGCGGGGCGGGTCAATCTGGAGCCGCTTTTTGGAGAGCGGATGGCGCTGGACGGATTTGAGGCGGCGTTTGCGAAATTGCAGGGCGGACTTGCGGGAAAGATCCTTTTGTATCCGGATGGGATAGGAAAGTAGGGCCAGGGGAAAAGATCTAGCGCAGCGAGAACATGAGGCGAGAGAAGGCAACGGAGAAATGGAGAGGCGGAGTATGAGCGAAACGGGGGCAGCCAGTACCAAGCAGGATCCATTGCGGTATGTGACCGAGACGCTCGGGGACTTGCGGGCAAACGGTGTGGCGCCGAAGTTGCGCGTGCTCGAAGGCGAGCAGAAGCCGGTTTGCGTGTTTGATGGGCGCGAAGTGATCAATCTGGCGTCGAACAACTATTTGGGGCTGACGTCGGATAAGCGGTTGCGAAAGGCTTCAATTGAAGCGGTGAGAAGGTTGGGGGTGGGCGCGGGCGCGGTGCGAACGATTGCCGGCACCATGAAAATCCACATGGAACTGGAAGAGCAGATCGCGAAATTCAAGAATGTGGAAGCGTGCGTAGTCTTTCAGTCGGGGTTTACAGCGAATGCGGGCACGGTTTCGGCGGTGCTCGGTAAGGAAGATCTGATTATTTCCGACGAGTTGAATCATGCATCGATTATTGACGGCGCGCGATTGTCGAGAGCCACGATTCGAGTTTTTAAGCATAAAGATGTGGCGGACTGTGAACGGATCTTAGAGGAGAACCGTTCGTTTGCCGGGAAAAAGCTGATCATCACGGACGGCGTGTTTTCGATGGACGGCGATATTGCCCCGCTGCCTCTGCTATGCGATCTGGCGGAGAGGTATGGCGCGATCATGATGGTAGATGACGCGCACTCGAGCGGAGTGCTCGGTCGAGCGGGGCGCGGGACCGTTGATCATTTGGGCTGCCACGGGCGCGTCCACATTCAGGTGGGAACGCTCAGCAAGGCGATCGGGTCAATGGGCGGCTACGTGTGCGGTTCGCGGGATTTGATTGATTATTTGTATCTGCGTGCACGGCCCTTTCTGTTTTCGACCTCGCATCCACCGGCTACTGCGGCGGCTTGTGCCGCAGCGTTTACATTGCTGGATTCGCCCGAAGGCGAGAGATTGTTGAAGAAACTTTGGGCCAATACGAAGTATTTTAAACGCGAGTTGAAGAAGCGCGGGTTTCAGTTTGCCACAAGCGAAACGCCGATTGTACCGATTCATGTGGGCGACGCCGCGAAGGCCTTTGCGTTTTCGCGGCAACTGTTTGATGCGGGCGTTTTTGCGCCAGCCGTGGGGTACCCGACCGTAGCAGAGGGTAAGGCGCGGATACGGACGATTGTGAGCGCGGCGCACAAGAGAGAGCATTTGTTGAAGGCGGTGGATACGCTGGCCGAAGTGGGGAAGACGCTCGAGATCATTTGAACCCGTCTTGCGGAGAAGGACAGAGCAGATAGCAGCGATCGATTGCCAATGGGGCGCTGCGGAGTGGTGTGAACGGACTGGCGAACTTCTGCCCATCGTTGCAATCATTGCAGAGCCCAGCCGCACTCGAAATCGAGGCCTGCTATACTCGCGCGATGGCTCGAGAAGCACCAACAAGGAAGAAACTGTTTTTGGTGGATGCGATGGCGCACATCTACCGAGCGTTTTATGCGCCCATGATGCGGATGAACGCGCCCGGTGGCTTGCCGACAAAGGTTCCCTTCCTCTTTTCCAACATCGTGAAGCGACTGTTGAAAGATTACCAACCCGACTACATCGGAATTGTCTTCGACACCCGCAAGCCGACGTTTCGCGACAAATTATTCGAGCAATATAAAGCGCAGCGGCCCCCGATGCCGGATGAGATGAGCCTGCAGCTGCCCTATGTTCGCCGATACTGCGAAGCGATGAGGCTCGCGATTCTGGAGTTTGATGGATTTGAAGCGGATGACGTTATTGGAACGATGGCCAAGCAGGCTGCCCAGAAAGATTTGGAAGTGCTCGTCGTATCGAATGATAAAGACATGATGCAGTTGGTGACGCTGGGGGTAAGGATTCTGCGGACAGGCACCGGCGGGGCGAAAGCCGACACTATTGTTGACGCCAAAAAGGTAGAGGAGATTTTGGGAGTGCCGCCGACGAAGGTGATCGACTTGATGGCACTGCTGGGCGACACGGTGGACAACATTCCCGGGGCAAAAGGAATCGGCGAAAAGGGTGCGACGGAACTAATCCAGAAATATGGGAGCGTGGAGGGCGCGCTCGGACATGCGACGGAAGTGCCGAATAAGAGGTATCGCGAGGCGCTCGAGCAGCAAGTTGAGCAAATCATGATGAGCAAGAAGTTGGCAGCGATCAGCACGGACGTGCCGCTGCCACTAGATCTGGACGCCCTGCGAGTGAGAGAACCGGACCGGGCGGCGCTCGGAGCGCTTTATCGCGAATTGGGTTTTAATTCTTTGTTGAAGGAATTGCTGGCGTCGGGCGCCGGAGCGAGTGGCGGTGCCCGGGAGGGCCTCACTCCGGAAGAGGCGAGTTACCGCGGAGAGAAGAGAGAATATCTGCAGCTTGGAAGTGTGGCTGAGTTTCGCGAATATCTGAATAAGGTGCCGGCGAAGCAACCGCTGGCAATTTGGCTGAACCTCGCAGCCGGCCCTCGCGAGGCGGAAGGATTTGGGACGCCGGTCGTGTCGGTTGAAGTGTCGCCAAAGGTCGGCGAAGGCCGGGCGATTTGGATGGATGAAAAAGGCGAAGTGTTAGAAGCGCTCGAGCCGGTGCTGCGGGATAAGAAACGCCAAAAAATCGTACATGACCCCAAACTTTTCCATTTATTGGCTGGGAAGGCGGAAGGAATTGAGCATGCGACCCAGTTGTATTCCTACTTGCTACAGCCAACAACGGGAAATCACAATTTTGTGGATGTGGTGTTCCGGCAATTCAATTTGCCGATGGGTGGCGGAGCCGGCGAGCGCGCAGAGAACTTACAGAAATTAGCTCCCGCGTTGCGTGAACAAGTCGAAGCACAGGAACTGCTCGAGGTCTATCAAACGATTGACCTGCCGCTCGCGGCGGTAATTGCGGGAATGGAGCGGGCCGGAATTCGAGTGGATCCGAAGGCGCTCGACAAGATGTCCCAAGCGATGGAAACAGAAGTCCGCCGGCTCGAGCAGGACATCTGGAAACTGGCGGGCAGCGAATTCAACGTCAATTCACCAACACAACTGGCGGAAATCCTTTTCGACAAATTGAATTTGCAGCCTCCCGCTCGGCGAGGGAAAGGAAAAATACGGTCGACTGCGGCGGACATTCTGGAAGAAATTTCCAGTCAGCACGAACTGCCGAAGAAGATCATGGAATACCGTGAAATTGCGAAGCTAAAGTCGACCTACGTGGACGCGTTGCCGAAACTCATCAATAAAGATACGGGGCGGCTGCACACGAGCCTGTCACAAACGGGAACGGCGACTGGAAGGCTCAGTTCGAGCGATCCGAATTTGCAGAATATTCCGGTGCGCAGCGAGTTGGGGAGAGAGATTCGCGCGGCGTTTGTGGCGGAGAAGGGCAAGGTTCTGCTCTCTGCCGATTATTCGCAGATTGAATTGCGGATTATGGCGCATTTTGCAAAGGATCCGGTACTGATCGAAGCATTTCGCAATGGCGAGGATATTCACGCGCGCACGGCCGAAGAAGTGTTTGCTGTGGGACCGTTGGCGCAAACCGCGGAACACCGCCGAGCTGCCAAAGCGATTAATTTTGGAATTATCTACGGATTGTCGGCATTCGGTTTGGCGCAGCAGCTAGATATTCCACAGAAAGAGGCGGCGCAATTCATTGCGGCATATTTCTCTCGCTATCGCGGTGTGAAGCAGTATCTGGACAACATATTGATCGAGACACGGAAGACCGGAGTGGCGAAGACACTGTTCGGACGGATCAGGCCGATTCCGGAAATCAATTCGCCGCAAGTGCAGTTGAGGAACTTCGCCGAGCGGACCGCGCTGAATTCGCCTTTACAAGGAACGGCGGCAGATCTGATCAAACTGGCCATGATCGCGATTGATCGGCGACTGGCGACAGAGAAACTGGAATCGCGGATGATCCTGCAGGTCCATGATGAATTGCTGTTTGAAGCACCGGAAAAGGAACGGGCAGCGCTCGAAAAGCTGGTGAAGGAAGAGATGGAAGGAGTACACCAACTGACCGTGCCGCTGGTTGTCGAAGTAGGAGTCGGACCGAACTGGCGGGACCTGGACTGAGGTCCGAGTGGCCAGGGAGAAGTTTCAAAAAGCGGCAAGCTCTAAGGGGCACTGAGAGGCCTGTCAAACGCAGACGGAACACGGTAAAGTGATGCGCAAGCTTCTTTTGGGTGCGGCGCAGGCGTAGAATCAAGATATTCTATTACCTCGCTTCAGGTAAGGTATGTTCGATGAGGGGAGCGTATATGCGCCGCATATTAGTGTTATTCGCTTTGATTGTCTTGCTCAGTTTCGGTGTCAGCTTTGCGCAACAGAGTAGCAAACCACCGGGAGCAGAACCTGTACCAGAACCAATTCCTGCCGAAGCTATAGCCAAGGTAAATCCCGTAAAACCCACGCCAGAAGGATTGGAGCAGGCAAAAAAACTGTACGGCTATCATTGCAGCATGTGCCATGGAAAGAATGGCGACGGCAAGGGCGACCTGGCCGAGCAGATGAAGTTGAACTTGCACGACTGGCGGGATGCGAGCAGCATTGCCAAAATGACCGATGGTGAGCTGTTCTACATTATTACCAATGGTCGGGGCAAGATGACCGGCGGCGAAGGCGATCGCACAAAGGATGAGGTACGGTGGCAGCTCGTGAATTACGTCAGGTCGTTTGGCACGAAAGCAGCGGACAGTACGACAAGCAAGTAAGCACGGGGCCGAAGGGGACGCGTCGTCCCGATCCTCGATCGCCTCATTGTTTTGGCGCGGGAGTAGCATGCTCACGGAGTTAGATAGGAGCCATATATGGCGCACGCGGCAAAGTTCTTGGCGTTGGTAAATGACGCGAAAAAGCGGGTGAAGGAAACGAATGTCGCGGATGTAAGACGACGCATGGAGGCCGGGGAAGAATTCGTACTGGTGGATGTGCGGGAAGAGAGTGAGTGGGCCAGAGGCCACGTGCCCGGAGCGGTTCATTTAGGCAAAGGGACGATCGAGCGCGATATTGAACAAAAAGTTCCGGATGCCGGGACGAAGTTGATTCTCTATTGCGGGGGCGGATTCCGCTCGGCGCTCAGCGCGGATAATCTGCAAAAAATGGGCTATCGAAATGTCGAATCGATGGACGGTGGTTGGAGGGGTTGGTTAGAGGCTGGTTTGCCGACCGAGAAGGATTGAACGTACCGTCGAGCTGAGGCTAATGGCCGATCTAGGGATCAGCCTACCGAGAGGGTTCTTTGACTTTCAGGACCAGATCGGCCGGCACCTCTTTTAGGGTTTGCAAAATCCCAGACGGCCAGCGGATTTCGACAATTTTGGCGATTGGGTCGCTGCCAAGGCCAAAATGAACAGGTCCATGACTCGAAGAGGCGTAGCCGCCGCTAGTGGTCATGTGGTTATATTGAGGACCTGCTGAGGTAACAACCTTAACGATGGCGCCGATGCCGTCGCGATTACTCTTTACCCCTTCCAGTGCAACATCCAGCCAGTGACCTGAGCCTACGCTCCGGTTCATCCAAATTTCGCTGTCTCGTCCTAACGCTGTGACGACCACGTCGATGCGGCCATCGCCATCGAAATCACCGAAGGCACAGCCGCGGTGACGCGCCGGTGGAGAAGCATCGAATCCGGCTTCGGCAGTTAGCGCTTGCCATTGCCCGTTAGCGCCGGTGTTCCGGAATACGGTGTTCAGTTGCTCGATGTCCATGCCCGGCTTGGGAATAGATTCGACATGACCACGCGAGACGAAGAGATCCTTCCAGCCATCGTTATCAAAATCGTAAAAACCGGCTCCATACCCGGCCATATTGCGGCTGAGTTGCCGCATCCCGCTCGGATAGGTAACTTCTTCGAATCCTTTGCCAGCTTTATTGCGATAAATGGGGAAAGTTTGGTTGTTCAACGCTACCAGCGCGATATCCGGGTAGCCATCATTATTGTAGTCGCGAAAATCCAGTCCCATGCCGGAAATAAATTCGCCGCCTTCTACCAGGGCGACGCCCTCGCTGAAGGCGACTTCCTCAAATTTGCTGCCGGTATTGTGCAGCAGAAAATTGTAGGAAGTG
>DATFZN010000039.1:0-8939 GCA_035314425.1 Candidatus Acidiferrum sp.
CGGCAGCGAGCTTTTCACTATGCAGCAACTGTTCTTGCGTGCGGCGCAGGTTATCATACGCTTGCCGGGTTTCTTCATAGAGCATGGTGCGCTCGACGGCATTCGAGATTTGTCCTGCCACGGCGATCAATAGACTGATATCCGCACTCGAAAACTCCCGTAGTGCACGGCTACCCACACCGAGACCCCCAATAATTTTATCCTTGGACCACAAGACAACGAGATAGGCCGATTCAATTCCCTCTTTCAACTGCACTTCTCTGGCAATCGCCGGGAGAGGAAGCCCCTGGGCAGTGAGGAACGTCGCACGAACAGCGCGGATTTGTTGAAGGAGTTCCTTCGGAATCGTCACTGTCTGAAAGCTGCGCGCGAATTCCGATCGGTGCCCCACCGAAGAAACCCGTTTTAGCGTAACTCCATCCCGCTCGAAGAGATAGAGAGAAGCGGCATCCAGAGTAAAGAGTTCCAGAATCTGGCGCAGCGCTCGGTGAATCGAATCATGTAAATCGAGGCTGGAAACGAGGGATTCGGCAAGAGAGTTGAGGACCACCAGTTCGCGATTGCGGCGGCGAATTTCCTGTTCGGCGTGGCGACGCTCTGTTACGTCCAGCAGGAAGCCCTGATATGCGGTCACCTCTCCGGCAACGTCACGCACGGCCGTGGACGATTCGCTGACCGTGCGAATCTCGCCGTCTTTCCGCCGTATCTCGTATTCGAAATCGTTCACAGAACCATGTTCGTGCAAAAGCCTCTTCAGCCGTTCACGCTCTGCCGGATTGACATAGAGCGTTTGCGGAATATCGACTTGCATCAACTCTTCGCGGCTATCGTATCCGGTCATGCGCATCAGTGCATCGTTGAAGTCCAGGAAACGCCCTTGCAGCGTGGCAATGAACACGCCTTCCTGTACACTGGCCACCAAGGCTCGATATTTTTCTTCCGCGCGCTTGCGTTCGGTAATGTCTTTCAGAACGTGAATCGTTCCGAGCTTTTGCCCCGCGGGATCACTGAATGTGGATGTAGAGGCGAGGAAATATCCATGCAGCCAAGGGTCAGGCGTGTCTCCTTCGCCGGAAATACCTTCACAGTAGGGGCAGAGGGTAAACGGATCGTCTCGGGTGCTGAAGATTTCATGCACATTGCGCCCAATCATCGAGGGGTTTTCGCGGTGTAAAAGATGGGAGAGACGGGCGTTGCCTTTCACGATTCGGCCTTGTAAATCATGGACAAAAATCGGATCGCCGATGGAATCAAAGGTATACGCCCATTGTTGCTGGACGGTTTTCACCTGATCGAACAAGCTTACGTTTTCGACCATGGTGCCGAGGAAGTTGGCGACGTTTACAAGGTAGGCGATTTCCTCTTCGTGGAATCGCTTTCCCCCTGGCGCCCCAACTTTCAGAATGCCTACCGCGCGTTCCTGGCCGCGAAGCGGCATGGTGATCAGCTGGGTGACCCCAGCTTCAGCCATGCTGCGGCGAATTTTCGTATCCTTTTCATTTTCAAAAAAGGTGATGCGGTAGCCCTCCAGGGGAATGTCCGAAGTCGAGAATCCGGGAAGCGCATTCTGCTTTAGATAATTTTCTGTAAAACCTACCGACGCTCGCACCACAAATTCGGTCGAATCGCCTTTGTCCTCGAGCAGCCGGATGATCCCGTGGGTAGCGCCCAAACTGCCGGTGATCTGCGTCAAGACTTTTTGCAGCAAAACATTGATAGAAACCGACTGGCTGCTGGAAGCCGTAAGCATAGTGAACTGCCGCATTTTTTCACTAATCTCTTCGGTGCGAATGCGCGCACTCTCGAGCAAGAGGACAATCATGCCTATACCCAAACTGGCATTCAGGAAGTGATTGAAGGCAAAACGGAACAGATGCACCTCCTGATGCGTCCAGATCGGGCGATCCAGATTGTTCAGGCCCAGAAGAATAAATGATCCGGCAAGAAGCTTGGCACCATGCCCGGAGCTACGCCGTGTGAATCCCCAGAGCAGCCAGCCGGACGCGAGGCAGATAGCGCTTTGCAGGATGGCTGTTTCCCAGCGCGTTTCAATCCAGTCATGCGCTTGGCTCTCGTAATAAGAAGTAACCAGCCCCAAAAGCCCAGAGAGCCATAGCGTGGGCCAATACAGCCGGCTGGGACCTTCCGTGTATTGAATGATCGAGGCCAAGAACAGAACGAATGCCGCCATGCTTGCGCCGTCAATTGCGATGCGCAGTACGGGATACTGAACAAAGAACAAAGCCAGTTCGCTAAAGGCAGATAAAGTCAGGGAAACCCAACCGAGAAGCCATAGTTTGTAAAACGAGGTGGAATTGTCTTTCTGAAGATGCGCAAACAAAACGAGCAGGGTCAGGCACGCAGTGGCTTCAAAGAACGCGATGCCTTGTAGGCCTTGATCCGGAACCACGGCCGTCCCTCCCTGAAACGATCAAGCTTGGAAAGTGAGGTCACCTCCTGGAAAGAAGGTGGATTCTGCTCCTGTGACGCTAACACGCTATTTTCTGACTGGGCAAGCGCTCACAAATGGAGGTGTGACGTCCTCTATAATAGTGCTTGGGAGAACTACACCGTGGACCTGGGAAACATACTGGTAGTGGATGACGAAGAGGCCATCCGAGAAGTGGTTTCAACCATGCTGGAATCCCGCGGCTACCAATGCACCTCGGTGAGTAACGGGCGTGCCGCGCAGGAATGTGTCCGCAGGCAGACGCCGGATCTAGTACTGAGTGACATGATCATGCCAGAAATGGATGGGATCAAGCTGCTCGATTGGTTACGTCAATACGATGCGGACATCCCGGTCATCATGGTTACGGCAATCCACGACATTTCCACCGCGCTGGAAGCGATTCGCCGCGGTGCCTACGACTACATCTTAAAACCTTTCGAAAAAGACCAACTGTTCCATGGCGTGAAGCGCGCGTTGGATTGGCGGCAGATTGTCCGTGAGAACAAGGATTATCAACAGAACCTGGAGCAGATGGTCAATGCCGCTACCGGACAATACCAAGAAGCTCTGGCCAAGCTCGAACAGTCCTATGACGACACGTTGGAGGCGCTCGGCAGCGCATTAGACTTGAAGGACGCGGAAACCGAAGGGCATTGCCAACGCGTCACGGCGTTTACGATCTCGATTGCGAAAGCTGTGCCAGTGCCAGCGGATTACTTGGCGGTCTTGGCCAGAGCCGCGTTCCTGCACGACATTGGTAAAATGGCGATTCCTGACTCCATCTTGCGTAAACCTGGTCCGCTGGATAACGACGAGAAGCAGATTATGCGGACCCACTGCGACATTGGGTATCAGATGCTGACTCGAATTCCCTTCTTGCGTGATGCGGCGGAAATCGTTCTGGCCCACCAGGAGTTCTATGATGGCACGGGATATCCCCGCGGCCTCAGTGGCGAGCAGATTCCTCTCGGTGCGCGTATCTTTTCGATTGCGGATGCATTGGACGCCATGATCAGCGACCGGCCCTACAGAAAAGCACTCCCCATGTCTCACGCGCGGGGGGAAATTAAGCGTTGTGCGGGTACGCAGTTCGACACCAAGGTTGTGGAAGTATTCCTGTCGATTCCGGAGGAGCATTGGCTCGAGCTGCGGGAAAATCTGGGCTCGCCATTTCGCCTGGCGCATCTGAAGAATTTGTAGACTTGGGGATATCGCTTGCTGGGCTGCTGTCCTGCACCTACAATATTGTGGAATATGTCGCTTGTTCCGATTAAAACGGCTTCGGAAACTGGATATTGCGATTGCGTATGTGGCTGTTACGAATTGGCCAGTGTGCGCGAGGAAGATACCGGCAAAGGGTATTGTCCGGCTTGTGGCAAAGATCATCTTGCTTGGAACGCCGGAGTGGGCGTCCCAACACCGGCTCCGGCGAAGCTCGCCGCGAATTCGCCTTCAGAGAAAGGTTTGCCGCCACTTCCACCTTCTGCCGATCCCCCCGCCCGGTTGCGTTAATCCATTCCTTGCCGATGAGCGAGAGGAACAGCTACTTTTCTCAGCCTGCTGACTTCGCGACTCGCGCAAGACAGATTCCCGAACTTCTTCTCTGGGGCGTGTGAAATTGAGTCAGAGGGACTGGCGAAACCGTTCCGCTATTTTCCCAAATAGAGCAGCGCCAGCAGAAACAGCCATAGCGCGTCCATAAAATGCCAGTAATAGGATGTGACTTCGGCCGCGACGGAGCGGGTAACTTTCGCTACGTCAAAATTACGTCGAGCGACATAAATCAAGGCGGCCACTCCGCCGACAAGATGTAACGCATGGGCTCCCGTAAAAATATAGAAAAAGCTGCTGGCAGGATTCGTGGCAAGATAAATTCCCTGGCTGTTCAGTTGCCTCCAGGCAACGAGCTGCCCGAGGAGAAAAATCACCCCGAGAGTGGTGGTAACGAACCACAGTTTCTTAAAGCCGCCAAGGTCGTTGTTTGCTAAACGCTTGCGCGCGATTTCCAAAGTTGTGCTGCTTAGCAGAAGAACCGCCGAGTTGAACCACAACAGCACAGGAATGTGAACTGCGACCCAGTCTCCGCTGGTACCCTTGCGCACCAGAAACGCACTGGCCAGCGCCATGAAAAACATCAGGATCGAAATGAGGGCGACAGCGATTCCGGTGTAGTAGCGATTGGGCGAAGGCTGCTTTCTGTTGCGACCGGGCTTGCCATCTCCATCACCGCCACCCCTGCCGCCATTGGCCGGCGGACTCCCGCCCCCACCACCGCCTACAGTTTCAATGATTAGTTCAATCTCTTTCGTGGACGTTGCGGCTGGCATGTTCTCTCTTTCCCCGTTCTAGAGGACTTTTTGAACCAGCAACTCGGGCGAGAGGTGCTGTGGCATGAAATCGTTCGCAAACCCTTCGTGAAATTCGTAAGCGCCGCGGTAAACCCTCGGCCGGACCGGGCCAAAGTTCTCTTCCGGCGCGGGAGAAGGGATACTCCATTCGAGGGTGGTGGCGTGCCAAGGGTTACTTTCTTCGGCCTTCTGGTGCCGGCGGAGAAGTGTTCCGAGAAAATTGAGCACGAACAAACTTTGTGCGGCGACGGTGCAAATCGTGGCGACCGTTACGAAGGTGCGAAACGAAGAGCTCACTGATGCCAAAGCAATCCGTTGCGCATGGGGCAGTGTATTGGATTGCGTAAGCAGCCCCAGCCAGTGCAGCGGCATGAAAATGCAGTAGACGCCTGCAAAAGTGACCCAGAAATGAACTTTCCCCAGGGTCTCGTTCAAACGGCAGCCGAACAGCTTCGGGAACCAGAAAAACAGCGCGCCCAAAATGGCGAACGTCGCGGCCACGCCCATGACAAGGTGGAAGTGACCGATGACAAAATCTTCGCTAACTGAGGCCCGCGCCAGTTCATGACGTGCCAGGAAAATTCCCGAAAGTCCGCCTGCGACAAACAAGGAAATAAAACCGATGGCAAAGAGCATGGAAGACGTGAGTTGAAAACGCGCATTCCACAAGGTGCCAAACCAACTTGCCATCAACAACGCGGCAGGAATGCCGAGTGAGGAAGCCAGCACGGAAAACACTAGCGGTGCGTAAGGATTCATTCCTGTGGCAAACATGTGATAGCCCCAGACGCAAAAGCCAACCACACCAACGCCGCACAGCGACAGCACGACCATTCGCTCCTTCCACACCGGCTTACGTGAAAAGGTGGCGATCAAGTGCGTGGTGAAGCCAAAGCAAGGAAGCATGGCTACATAAACTTCCGCCTGCGCAAAATACCAGAACAAGCGCTGCCACAGGATCGAGAGGCTGCCCTGCCGGACCAGATTCTGAGGCTGACGAGCGAGAAAGGAAACCGTGGAAAAGAAGTTAGACCCGAAGAGCCGATCGGAGAGTACGGCCGTAGTTCCCGCCAGCAGCACGCTGAAAATCAACATGCTGAGAATTGCGTTGATAAACCACGCCCACACCGTAACCGGCATCCGCGGCAGCGTCATTCCTTCGGTGCGAAGATCGATTGTCGTTGTGACAAAGTTGAATGCGCCAAGCAGCACCGAGAACGAAAAAAGCGAGGCGCTTAGTAGCCACAAGTTAATTCCTGAGTGTGAGGAAAGGAAAAACGAGCCGGCCATTCCAAACAAAGAGGCAAACGCCATCCAGAGGGAGAGCCGATTGAGCGACGGAAAAGCCATCTCGCGCGCGCCAATTTGCAGGGGCAGCAAATAATTTCCAAAACCCAGTTGGGGTGCGGCCGTTAGAACGAAGAAGACCATCAGAGAGCCGTGCAACAGACGAACCGCAGCGAAGCGCTCGGAGGTCGCCTCGATACCTCCCAGAAACGGAATCGCCGTAGTTGGCCAAGACGCGTGGACGCGCAGTACTGTCGCGAGGATCATGCCCACAAAAACACCGGCAAGCGCTAGCCAGAGGTATTGCAAGCCTATTGTTTTGTGGTCGGTAGAGAAAACGTAGCGGCGGAAAAAACCCGGCTTGACGGGCACGGACAGATCGGCACCTTCGTCGTAAGTGGCCATTTTAGAAGTAGTTCCGCCCCAAGCGGCATTCCAAATCAAACTGTATCTTACCGTCTGTCAAGGAATTTGCAACACGGTCGGCCTGTTTAGGGAAGTCGGGGAGGAACGAGAGACCGGCACCTCAGAACTGCTGTCTGATTTCGTGATCTCCACCGGAAGGTGTATTCTAGCGGGCAACTTCCATCGCCGCCCTCGGGATAAAATCTATCAAGAGAGGACCAAATGACTAGAAACTCGCTTTTGTTGGCTTCGTCGATACTCGTAGGACTCGCTTCGGTCAGCGTATCTGCCGCAGCAGCGCAGCAGGCGACTGGGGGTTCGACGACGCAGACTGCCCCGGCCACGACACAGAAGTCCAAAACGCCACCCCCGGATCCTTCTAAAATTGCACAAGCCCCTGGCGGCGGCCACGGCAAAGTTTGGGTGAATACTTCAACCAAGGTTTATCATAAAGAAGGCGACGAGTGGTATGGAAAGACCAAGCACGGCCAGTACATGACCGAGGCCGAGGCGCAAAAGGCGGGTTATCATTTAGCAAAACCTGATGAGAGTAAGGCTCCCGCGGCTGCGCCCAAGAAATAATTCGTGAACTACAGTGTTACAAAGGCCGTCTACTACTCTGGCGGCCTTTTTTATTGAACTGGGATAAGCGCGGAACGAATGCTGCTGCGGAGGCCATTGGATGGTTGACAAAAGACCAAACGTGGCAGCGATGTGGGACGAGCGGTTTAGCAGGACGGAGCTAGTTTATGGGGATGAACCAAATGCGTATCTGCGGGAGCAAGCGCAGAAGCGGTTAAAGGCTGGGGCGAAAGTGCTGGTGCCCGGCGATGGATACGGAAGGAATGGATTGTGGCTGGCGAAACAGGGATGCGAACTGACCACCATCGATGTCTCACCGGTCGGAGTGGAGCGGGCGCGGAACGACGCCAAGCGGGCCGGCCTCGCGCTACAAATTCTGTTGGGTGATGTAAATACGTGGGACTGGCCAAAGAGTGAATTTGATGCCATTGTTTCCATCTATCTACATTTGCCGCCCGAGCAACGGTCCGGCGTTCATAGGCAGATGTTTGAGGCGCTGAGGCCGGGCGGAATCGTGATTCTAGAGGCGTTCACGCCCGCGCAATTGCAGTTTTCCTCGGGCGGTCCGAAACAGGTCGAATTGCTCTATAACACTGAAATTTTACGGCAAGATTTTGCCGCCGCCGAGGTACTCGAATTGGCTGAGCTCGAAGTCGAATTGCACGAAGGGAAAATGCACTTGGGCGAAGGTGCGGTCGTGCGCGCGGTACTCCGGAAAAAGTGACGTTTTGAAAAGAAGATCCGCGAGTCCAGCTTTACTGAAACTGTTTCTGAAAATTGGCCAACTGCTCGCGCAAAGTTCCGAGCTCCCTGCGCAACGCATCCACTTCCACTTCGAGTTGTGAGACACGATCGGCAGCGGCCGAGCTTCCCTCTGAAATCGAACTCCTGGTTGACTCCTTGTCTTCGATCTGCTCAATCGAACCTTCTTCTCCCGCAAACAAATGCATATAGCGGGATTCTTTGGTGCCAGGCTGGCGAGGAAGGATCTTCACCAACGGAGGATCACGGCGCATCAGGTGGTTCAATGCCGAATGCACCGCCTCAAGATCCTCAAATTCGTACAGGCGTTCGGTGCGAGTGCGCAACTCACCGGGCGTTTGCGGTCCGCGAAGCAGCAGAACGCAAAGGACGGCAATTTCGTGGCGATGAAAATTGTAGAGTTCGTTCATCCTGTGCTCGTATTTCGCTACGCGGGAATCGCTGCCGGCGCCGCGGATCAGCGCTTGATCAGCCAGGGTACGTACAGCCTGCCGAACCGCCGCTTCGTTCAGAGAGAAGACCGGGTCGCGATTCGATTTTTGGTTGCAGGCGTTCAGCAATGCGTTCAGCGAGAGCGGATAGTACTCCGGGGTGGTGATTTCTTTTTCGATGAGGCAGCCAAGTACGCGGATTTCGTTTTCAGAGTATTGCAGGGCCATGAAGAAATGATAGCACTGGACAGTTTCCCACCTGCAGCGGCTTTCGGTCGGGAGGAGCTTGCGCAGGGACGCCGGTGGGCCATTGTAATGAAGCTCCCGTACCGAGGCAGTTCAGATTAGCCGCGGGCACTCATGAAACGGGAGCTACTTGTCGACTCTCGAGACCTGTCGCGGCTCGCATTAGCGGTTCTTCTCGTCTATACTTATTGAGTTCTGAAACGCGGTCGTGGCGGAACTGGCAGACGCACCAGCTTGAGGGGCTGGCGGTAGCAATACCGTGGTGGTTCGAATCCACTCGGCCGCACCATCTTCTTTTCAACCCGCAGAAAATCCGCGAAAATCGTTGTTTTTCCCAGTAAAACAGCATATTTCGAGAGATTGTTCGGGAGCCATCGGGAGTGGTTGGGAGTCTATTTTGCAGGCAATGTTCGAGGGTGTTGCGAA
>DATFZN010000040.1:0-5315 GCA_035314425.1 Candidatus Acidiferrum sp.
TATGGCCATTTACGACCAGATGATGGGCGCGACGGGCGTCGGCGGGCATGTGGTTCTACTTTGCAAGACGTGCAAGGTTCCGGCTCAAGACGCTAAGACGGCATCGACGCTTTTGAAAGTGTGCTCGAAGTGCGGTACGCCACTGGGCGAATGGAAAACCGAAGCCGAACGCAATGCGGAACTGAGAGATTTCGCAGAAAAGGTTAAGCGCGAGGGGGTGCCCGTAATGAAGAGCTTCAGAATCAGAGTCACATCCGGCGAGCAAGCGGGACGTTACGTTGGTCGGAATATCGGCGGCGGACTCATCACAAATTCAGAGTTGCTGAAAAACAGGGAAGTGAAAGTTCCCGGCACGGGGCATTCTCTGTACGCGCGAGAGGATGGAGCCACGCAATTCTTCGAGGGGAAAACCGACGGCGTGCAAGCGGAACTGAGGAAACTCGGCTACGAAACCGAGTTGGTCGAGATTCCACCGAAGAAATAGGTCTGACAACAAAAATTGATTCCTTTATTCTTGGTCTATGACGCACCGTCGCATACTATTCGCATCGAATTGAAATACTGAAATCTCCTCAGCAGCGTTATCTCCCCGATACTCTCTCCCACTACTCAGTTCCCAAAGTCTTCTGCCGTGCTCTCCCGCACAGCCTTGCCATCCTTCAACACTGTTGTCTCCTGCCATTCAATCTCCATAGGGCCCGCGTGCGCCGCAACCACGGGCGGCTTCCTTCTAACGGCTTAATCGAACGCGCGCAGAACACCGCGCCAGCGCCAACAACTTCGCCAAAACGCGCGTCCGATTAAGCACTAGCGTTTCTGGACTGATGCTGATTGGTGGTAAGGACGCCTGATTTCCTCAACTAAGCCGAATCAACGCAACGAAGGCCGGTCGCCGCCTATTCTGTTGCCGAGTGTTTAGCATCCCCGCGCATCTCGGGTAACGCTATGCGCAAAAGCCAGACAGCGCGACCTGAGAAAATCACGACTCTCACGCAAGGCCATTTCGTGAGCCGGCGCGAACTGCTCTCCGGCGCAGCTGCCACCCTCGCTTGCTCCTTTATTCCGTTGGCCTCTTCGGCGGCGTCCCAGTCACCGATCTCGCCGAACGTTTTCACCGCGAAGGAGCGTAAGACCTTGCTGGCGACGACAACTGACACAGAGGCGGCTTCTGAGTCCTGAACTTAGGAGCCGCCTCCTTCCTGTTGAAGCGATCCGTGCTTGTGCTCGAGATTTTCAATCCATTTTTGAAAGGGCGTTAAAACAATAGTTTTGCTCCAAACGAAATCGTACGGTGGGAAAAACCGAACAGGCGAGGATTTGCGAAGCCGGTCGCTTCGGCGGCGCGACCCGCATCGTCGATGAAAGGATCTACCGACGAGTAGTTCGGATGATTGAGAGCATTCAGGAAGTCGGTATGAAGTTGTAAGGTCAAGCTCTCGGAAAGCTTCGTGACTTTGAGGGCGGAGAAATTCAAAAGGTTAATGTGACCGTCTCGCAGTGTATTGCGTCCCACGTTTCCGAACGGACTTCCAAAAAAGGCGGCAGCAGTCATGGTGTTCGCGATGAACCGTACTTGATCTTTCGCGACGATCTGGGCGGGATGGGTACTGTCGGGAATTACCCGTCCTGAGCTATCCAGCTTGGTGCCGGTAAAACCGTTGTTGAACTGGTTGAGACTGATCAACGTCGTCGGGGAGATGGCTGAGTTACCACAGAGAATTCCGGAGCTGTCACTGGCGCAGATGTCCTTTGCGAAAATTCCGACCGATTGCACCGGGGCGTTGTTGGATCCCAGAAATGGCCGAAGCGAACCATCCGGCAGGGCGTACTCCGCATTGAACGCCGGATCGTAAGGGTTGGAGTCGCTTGGAGAAGCGGCACAAATGTCGCCGCCAGCGTTACAGCTGAGGGCGAATTGCACCGCGGTGTAAGGCTGACCTGAAGACAGCGTGTAAATGGCAGCCGCGCGCCAACCCCCGAGAATCTGTCCGACCACGCCGCCGCGATTTTTGAAAAGCGGTATCTCTTCCACCGCGGAAAGCACGAATTTGTGTGGGAAATCCAGTCCCGAGAGACCGTGTTCCTGATCCGTAAAGTTAACCTGACTTTGCGAAAGTGCCGAAGTATTGCCGGCGAAGCCAGTGGCACCAATTTCACTGGTATTGTCGGTTGTTTTGCTGAAGGTGTAGGAACTCTGCAAGGTCAGTTGATGCCAGAGTGATGTCGAGCGCAACTCGATCTGCAATCCGTTGTAGTCCGAGTAACCAGTGTTCGTACGTTCTTGAAGCAGGGCTCCGGCCGTGCAATTAACGCGGCCCACCAACTCGGGAATAGCCGCCTGTGACGCTGGACACGGTCTCCATCCGGCCGGAACAAGGTCTGGATGAGTGTTTGCCAGGCCGAGGATGTAAGGATTGCCGTCAATGGTTTGGAACAAGCGTGTGCCGTGATTTCCGACGTAGCGCACTTCCAGTACTGCGTTGTGAGAAATCTCATGTTGTATGCCAAGGGACCACTGATGTACGCGGTCCGGCCCAAAATCCGGCGAGACGGTAGTTTGTCCAAATCCACGCGGATCAAAGATCCCGGTCTGCAGGTGAGGCCCTAGCAACGTTCTCACGTTGTCGCCGGTAGGAACCGCCGGCAGTGGACTTGCCTCGGCACCTCCTCCCGTCAGCGTGGTGGAAATCACGTTGGGCGAGTCATTGGCTGCCTTGGCGTAGGTGATGTATGCCGCTGGATCGTAAGACATCCGGTAACCGCCGCGAAACACCGTGTTAGTACCTAAATGCAAGAAATTGCTGCGGGGAGACCACGCAAATCCGATGCCCGGAGCCCAATCATTTTTGGCGGCGGGTATTTCCGGAGAGGTGGTGATGCTCAAGGGCAGACTTGGATCCCACAGCGGAGCGTCACCCGTCTGGGAGCGCGTTGTTATTTTGTGCAGGATGTTAGCCGGTTGCCCGTAGTAAGACCAGGTTAGCCCCAAAGTAAGGCTGAGGCTATTCGTGAGCCTTATCTGATCGGCTGCATACGGGTAGAGATCCGTCTCGCGAAAATCCAAATATGAATTTCCGGAAGCAATGCGAATTTGATCCGGGGAATTTGCCGCGAACGCCGCGAAGTCAGTAAATTGGAACGAACCGTTGTAATTGATGAGCATGGTAATGGGGGCACGCACTTGAGTGACATCAACGCCCAATTTCAGGGCGTGCCGTCCGGCAATGTGAGTCCAGTTATCGTGAAATTGGTAGGTATTTGCAATTCGGCCCGCCGGCAAACCTGGGGGCACTCCAAAGCTCAGAAGGCTTGAATTGCTGAACGTGACGAACGTGAGGGCATCCCCAAGTTTGCTGGCTCTGGGAACTGTACCACCAAGGGAATTACCCCCATCCTGGAAATCATTTCTCCCGTAAGACGCGCGAAACTCATTCGCCGTGCTCACCCCGAGGAAACGCGTCCAACTGAAATTGTAGCCCTGCGACAGTTGGAAGCCGTCTGCAGAGTACCCCGCAGCGGCTGCTCCGTCGCTGTTCGAGGACAGCCTTCGTGCATACAAGTATCTGCCCGAGAAATGATTTTTTGGAGTTTGATAATCAAACTTGATGACGAAATTGTTTTGGCGAGCGTCCGCCGGTAGCGAACGCTGAATCCCCGCGGTGACTACCGTACCGCAACCCGGGATATTCATCGGTATCGCCACACCTAGGGGCGTGGGGTTTCCCGCTTTCACCGAGTAAGGGCCGTACGACAGAAGTGCCTGAACCGATGTGCTGTCAGGAAAGCAGCCGCCGAGTGTCTCCAGCCCTGAAGGCGTTGGCGTCAATTGCGCAGTGGCGAACACTTGGGTTTGATTTAGAATCTCCGAGTTCACGCCAGCAAAAAAAAATAATTTATCTTTGGCTATCGGCCCACCAACGGTTCCGCCCAGGAAAGCATCATTAAAAGCGGGTACCCCGGTGAGACCTTCAAAGTTCTTTTGATTAGGGGAAAGCGAGTTGAATCGCCAATTCGACTCGGTAGCGTAGAGAGAACCGTGCAGATTATTGGTGCCAGACTTGGTGATAATGTTGACTACCGCACCTGAATTCCGTCCGAATTCCGCATCGAAGTTACCTGTAGTAAGTTCATACTGCGCGACGAACTCAGGATCGCCCAATGATATCAAGGGCCCAGTTTCGTAGTTGTCGTTGTTATTCTGACCGTCGATCTGCTGATCGGTGCTTCTTCCTCGCAAACCGTTTACGGAGAATTGCGCGCCGTTGGCACTCGAAAAACCCAGATCACGGATATCCGCAACTCCGGGAACGAGCAGGGCGAGATTATCCAAACCGTTGTTCTCTAAAATACCGGGAAGAGAGGTAAGAGCCTGAGTGCCGAAGGATCGCGAAAGCTGCGGTTCGGTGCGTTCGAGCAGGCCTGAAACGGACTGCACCGTAATCGTGGTGGAAGCCTCACCAAGATTCAATTGCAGTTCGCCGAGACCTAAATCCGATCCGGCGTTGACGGGGGCATTTTCAATGAGCAATTGCTTGAAGCTGGTTTTGGTGACGCGGACGGTGTAAAGACCCGCCAAAAGTGCATTCCCATGAAAGGATCCGTCCGCTCCGGTGATGGTCGTTAGTTTTTCTCGGGTGGCAACGTTCGTGATACTCACTTCCGCATTCGGGATCGGGGCTCGCTGCGCGTCGATGATGGTACCCGACAGTGAGCCGGTGCTCAATTGAGGTTTGGCGGTCGGAGCGGACATCAAATTGAACAAGAAAAACAGTAGTCCCCCAAAAGTCCGAAATGATCGATGCGAAGACACTGGATGAGCTGTAGCCTTTTTGAAATTGGTTTAGGACACTGATATGAAAGACTACTTTGCAATTCGGTGATTTACTAGGAAATACAACACCTTGTGAACCGCCCTGGCGATCTGGTCGAAACTGGCTAGTCTTGCGGCAGCCCGATGCGATGAACCAGATCCTGGAACCGGGGGTCGGCCCGCATGTCGTCATACGCTGGATTCACCTGTAACCTGACCAGTTCCACGGTGTGTTCCCGATAGCCCTGTTCAAGGTAATGCATCGCCATATCCGTGTTTCCCAACGCTGCAAACAGCTCGGCGTGTTCGAACGACATGGAATTTCCGTCTTTCGAAATTTCGTTTAACCCTTTCAGCCTCTCCTGGAGCCAGCCTGTATAACCGTGGCGCGCATACGCCCTCGCCAGCCGATCGGCGCAGGGCGCGCAACCCTCGATTCGAAGTTCCTGATCCGTCTCATGCACCTCTTCAGCGCGTCGTTTTGTAGCTCGGTACACCCTTGCTC
>DATFZN010000041.1:0-12363 GCA_035314425.1 Candidatus Acidiferrum sp.
GTGGAAACGGCGCTGCGGGATCAGGGATTTGCATTGTATATGCGGCAATTCATGCTCCTCGATCTGCACGCCAAGTTGCAAGAAACACCAAGTTTGAATTCAGGATTCCGTTTGGAGCGCTGGCACGAACGCTACTTTGAACCGTGCGCCAAGCTGATTTATCTGGCATATGCCGATCACATCGATGGCGACATCAATGATCAATACCGCACGCGCCACGGCGCGATGCGCTTTCTAAAAAATATTGTGCTGCTCCCCGGCTGCGGACAATTTCTGCCGGGAGCCTCGTTTGTGATTCGGCATCCGGGCAGCGATGAACTCGTGGGAGCTACCTTGACCAGCGAAGTTTCTCCGGGTGTTGGCCACACTACCCAACTGTGCGTGCAGCCGGGGTTTCAAGGGCATAGGCTGGGCCGTATTTTGATGCAAACTTCAGCCGAGGCTTTGCGCGTGATGAATTACAATGAACTCACGCTGACGGTTACCTCGGAAAATCGCACTGCGGTTCATCTCTATGAGCGCCTCGGTTTCTCCACCATTAAATCCTTTACTGCGGGCGTTTGGCCGCGCTAGTGACTCGCCTTCCTGGCAGACTCGAATTCGTCGCCCGGGAGCCACCCGATGAGGTCGGCTCGCTCGGCGGCGGCTAGGCCGAGTTCGTAGCCAAAGCTGGCCATTTTCGCGAGACCTTGAAAATCCCAACCGGGATGAAATTCGTCGCTCGGTTTGTGGTAGTTGTTCTCGACGTAATCTTTGACTTGCAGCTCACCCCACGCCAGGTCATGACCCGTGAATTTCAATCCCTCGCTAATGGAAAAGGCAGGAATGCCGACGCGAGAGAGACTGAAGTGATCGGAGCGGTAGTAATGCCCTGCTTCAGGATGCGCGTCAGCTCGAATTGTTAGGCCATATTCTTCGGCTATCTTTTGTACTTCCGGGTAGAACGTGGTTCTTTCTGCTCCGCTCACTTCCACTTCTTGGGGATCGCCAACCGGCGCAAGCGCGTCGAAGTTCAAGTCCAAGGAAATCTTCGCGGCAGGAATCGCTGGATGCTTGCCGAAGTATTCCGAGCCGAGCAGCCCTTGCTCTTCGGCCGTGACCGCAGCGAAAAGAATCGTGCGTGGGGGCGCAGGCTTCGTTCCCGCCCACACCCGGCCGAGTTCGAGAAGAATGCCGCAACCGGTACCATTATCGATGGCTCCGTGATAAATGTTGTCGCCCTTTGGACGGGTCTTGTCGATGCCGAAGTGGTCGTAGTGCGCTGTGTACAGAACAGCCTCGCCTCTGCGCACAGGATCAGCCCCTTCTACTTTGGCGACGACATTGCGCGAGGAAAACGGGCGGATTTCACTGGCGACATGGGCCTTCAATTTTACGGGCAACTCGATGGGCTTGAAGTCGCGGGATTGCGATTGCTGGTAAAGCTTGTCGATATCCAGCCCGGCAAGGGCCAGAAGCTTCTTGGCAGCTTCAAATTGAATCCAGGAGGCCGCTTCCAGTTCTGGCGTACCAACCCGCTTGAGGTAAGCACGTTCACCGCTCCAGGAATTGCGAACAACCTCCCAGCCATAACTCGCCAAGTCTGTGCGGTGGATAATCAGCGTGGCAACAGCTCCCTGGCGAGCGGTTTCCTCAAACTTGTAAGTCCAGCGACCGTTGTAGGTGAGCGCTTTGCCTTTGAAAAATTTGGGATCGTTCGATTCCGGCTCAGAAACGAAAAGCAGGGCGACTTTACCATTCAGATCGTAACCCTTGTAGTCATCCCACTTTTCCTCTGGCGCCTTAATTCCGTACCCGACGAAAACGATAGGAGCATCAAAGTCTGCAATTGCGGTTTCGGTTTCGTTACTGGTGACATAGTCCTCGAAATCCTTCAGTTCAACCGGAGAGCCGGTCGCCGGCACGAGCGTGAAGGTGGTAGCGGGCAGAGTCTTTACCCCAACCATGGGAACTTGCTGAAAATATGTGCCATTGTCACCGGCAGGCTTGAGTCCATAGCTTTTAAATTGTGCGGCGATCCAGTCTGCGGCAGCCTCTCCTCCCTTTTGACCAGTGCCGCGGCCCTCGAGCTCATCGCTCGAGAGGTATTGCACGGAATCGCGAATTTTCTGCGGATCGATCTTGGGAGTTTGCACGTTCTCGGCCAGGACCAGTCCCGTGGCGATATAGGTGAGCGCAGTTAGTTTCGCAAAGCGATGCATGAGTCCCTCGCAAGAAGTCAGTCGTCCAGAGTCGAACGTTCAAAGTTTAAGCCACAAAAGCCGGCCTAGGCATAAGAACTCACGGCATGAGGAAAAATCGCAACTTCAAGCACGAGGTGAACGGCTCCTCGGCTACATCTGGGTCAGACGGTCGGACATGTTAGGATTTGTGCTTCGACTTCAAAAATGTGCTTGCTGCGACTTGCAGAGGCGGCGGCCAGGGAGCTCCACGAATGACGGTTTCCAGTCACTTTTTGAGGATGGCGTTAAATTGCGCGGGAATATTGGCACTGAGTTCTGCGCTTGGACCGTTAGATGCGCAAAACCGAACGGGCGAAGCCCTGCACGGAATCGCGTTGGCAAATATGGATCGTTCCGTGAAGCCGGGCAATGACTTCTACATGTACGCGAACGGCGGATGGATTGCACGGTCAGAAATCCCGCCAGATCGCGCCGAGATCGGCGTGTTCACGACACTAGATACGGAAAGCAATAAGCGCACGGCTAGCTTGATTGACGAAGCGGTCAAGGCGAATGCGCCAGCCGGGTCGAACCCACGAAAGATCGCAGATCTGTACAACTCGTACATGGATGAGGGCGCAATTGAGACGAAGGGATTGACGCCGCTCAAGCCGCATCTGGATGCGATAGCGGCGATCAAGGATAAGCATGAACTGGCGACCGCGCTCGGGAAGTGTCTGCGCGCGGACGTCGATGCGCTGAACAATACCAATTTTCATACGGCAAATATTTTCGGGTTGTGGGTGGCGCCGGGATTTAACGACGCCGAGCATTACACGGCCTATCTTATGCAAGGTGGATTGCAACTGCCGGACCGCGAATACTATCTGGACGACGACGATCGAATGAAAAAGATTCGCGGCGATTATGAGACGCACATCAAGGCGATGCTGAAATTGGCTGGATTCACGAACGTGGAGGAGCGCGCGAAGCGGATTGCTCTGCTAGAACATGCCATCGCGGAAAAGCATCTGAGCCTCGCAGACAATGAGGACGTTCACAAAGCGAATAACCCGTGGAATCAAACAGAGTTCTCGCTAAAGGCGCCGGGACTAGACTGGGCGGAATTTTTTGACGCCGCGGGGCTAAGCACACAGGTGAGCTTTATCGTATGGCAGCCGAGCGCGTTTACGGGCGAATCGGCGTTGGTTCGGTCAGAACCACTGGAAACGTGGAAAGATTGGCTGGCCTATCATGAAATCGAAGCGATGGCCGACGTGTTGCCAAAAGCATTCGCCGACGAGCGGTTTGCATTTTTCGGGAAATCGATGACCGGTGCGCCAGAGCAGCGTCCGCGATGGCAACGCGGAGTTCAGATCGTTAACGGATTTCTGGGCGATGCCGTGGGACAGATTTACGCACAAAAATACTTTCCGCCGGAAGCAAAAGCGCGAGCGGAAGCGATGGTGGCGAATATAGTTGCGGCATTCCGCAAACGAATCGATGCGCTAACGTGGATGGATCCCACGACAAAGGCGGAGGCCCAGGCCAAATTGACCACGCTCTACATCGGAGTTGGGTATCCGGAAACGTGGAGAAACTATTCCCATTATGAAGTGAGAGCCGATGACATTTTCGGAAACGTATGGCGCGGTAGATTGCTTGCTTACCAGGAAGATGTTGCGCTGCTCGGCAAGCCGGTGGATCGCAAGAAGTGGACGATGGACCCGCAAACTGTGAATGCGGTGAATCTACCTTTGCAGAATGCGCTGAGTTTTCCGGCAGCGATTTTGCAGCCCCCGTTTTTTGATGCGCAGGCGCCGGATGCGGCGAATTATGGCGCGATCGGGACACTGATCGGCCATGAGATCAGCCACACGTTTGATACCGAAGGAAGCGCGTTTGATTCGAAGGGGCGAGTACGCAATTGGTGGACGCCTGGGGATTTGAAGCACTTTGAAGAAGCGACGACGCGCCTGGCGGCGCAATATGACGCTTACAAACCGTTCCCGGACCTGTCGGTGAATGGAAAGCAGACGCTGGCGGAAAATATTGCCGACGTGGCGGGACTTGCCGCCGCCTACGATGCCTTCCGCGCTACGTCGGGCGGGAAGCCTGCGCCGGTCGGAGGCGGCTTCAGCGGGGATCAGCAATTCTTTATCGCCTTCGGTCAAAATTGGGCATCGAAAGCGCGTGAAGCGGCCGAGCGCCAGCAGGTGATGACCGATTCGCATGCGCCGGCGCAGTATCGCGCGGACACGGTAAGGAATATTGACGCGTGGTATGTGGCATTTTCGGTAACGCAAGATGAGCGGTTGTATCTGGCACCGGGGGAACGGGTGAGGATTTGGTAGAGGCCACGACGCCCGGCCAGGCAGCTACGAACCACGGGCTTCCCCCAATTTATTTCTTTATGGCGCGGTCCTTCAGCAGATTCTTCAGCTCGGACATGAACTCCTGGACGTCTTTGAAGTCCATGTAGACGCTGGCGAAACGGACGTAGGCGACTTTGTCGAGTTTTTTGAGGCGATGCATGATCATTTCGCCGATTTCGGTAGTCGTTAATTCCCTTTCCGTGGCTTCGTGGACTACACCCTCGATTTCGTCGACGATGGCTTCTAGCTTGGGCGTCGGGACGGGACGCTTTTCGCACGCTTTCAATAATCCCTGTAAGATTTTCTGCCGCTCAAAACGCTCCCGCCGGCCATCTTTCTTGATGACCATGTAAGGAATTTCGTCGATGCGTTCGTAAGTAGTGAAACGGCGGCTGCATTTGAGGCATTCGCGACGACGGCGAATGGTGTCGCCGGTTCGGCCTTCGCGAGAATCGATTACCTTGTCATCCAGGTGCGCGCAAAAGGGACACTTCACTCTTTGATTTCTCCTGGGACTGCCACAGGAATCTCCGCGGACATTTCAGCGTCGATCTCTTCGCCTTCGTGCGCTCTCATCTTACGCAAATCACCGAGCGACCAGCCTTCGCGGAATAAAATAGGGACGCCGGCGACGCAGCACGCTGCAAACGTGATAAGCCAAGTCACCAACGCGGCTGCCACAGCTGTTTCCTGTTCTACTCCATACAAACGCGTGAATGCAATGATGCAGAGAGCCTGAGCCCCACCACCGACGCCGGGAAGCTGAACCGCGGAGCCAACCATGGTGAAGACGAGGACGAGCATGGAGTCAGCAAAGGTAAGAGTTCCGAGGCGGCCACCAAAGCTATGGGCGATGAGGTAGTAGGTAAGGACGACAAGGCACCAGTGAAGAAACGAGAGAACCACAGCGTAAAGGAGATCGCTCGAAGTGCGGATGGTTTGCACGCCGCGAGAAAAGCCGAGAAGGATGCGGGCGAGCGATGCCCGCCAACCATGCTCGGGGAGCCAGTGCTGAGATTTGCGCTCGAGCACAGAGTGCCCGTGGAAGCGCAGATAAATCAGTCCGGCAATGGCAACAATCGCGCCTATGGAGAAGAAGGTGCCAGCAGTACGCGCAGCTTTCTCAAAGATAGTAGCGCTTCCGTTGGCGGCAAGATGGCCGGAGGATTCGAAAACAAGTAAGCCAACCGCGGCGAGAACCGCAGTGCTGGCAGCGTCGAGAATGCGTTCGAGCGCGTAGATACCAAAGGTGTCGGCAAGGGGGAGTTTATCCTTGCGGGAGATAAGCAACGGGCGGACCGGTTCCGCAGCGCGCCCAAGGAGGAAGAGGGCGCTGAATCCGGCAAGATTCATAGCGTAAATATTCCAAAACTTCGCCTGACCTAGGTGGGCTTGGAACTTCTGCCAACGGAGGGCCCGAACGGCGTAGCACGTATAAATCGTGACGATAGACAGGAGTAAAAGGGCGTAATTGGCGCCGCGAATCGCGGCCCAAAGCTTCGCGCCGCTGAACTGGCTGAGGTAGTGGGCCACGCGAAAATGGTAGAGGAGGAATGCCACAAGCAGCGCGGCAAGAGCCGGAATCCACCATTTTCTCGACTTTCGAGGCATGTAAAGGGAGCGTACGGGGGCCGGGGCCATCCCGTCAAGTCACTGGCTAAACATTTTGGATGCAATATCTTGTAACGCAGAAACCGGATAGGTAAGATGCCACGAACTGGGTCAGAAGGTCTAAGTCGAGCAAAGGGAACATTTTTGCCACATTTTGCGTTCCACTGTTTGGCAAGCGATGCACAGCTACGGCAGGTCTTGTCAGAGCAGGCTCATGGAAATCGGGGCTAAGCAGTTTGGAGCAGGATGCCCAACTGGTCCAGCAATGCCTCCAGGGAGATGGCTCAGCCTGGGAGGAACTGGTGCGTCGGCATACGCGCCGGATCTTCAATCTGTGCTACAGATTTACCGGGAACGGAACAGAAGCCGAGGATTTATCGCAGGAAGTATTCATGAGAGTGTACCGAACGTTGGGGAGTTACCGATCGGCACACGGGGGCTTTGCAACGTGGATGACCAGCGTCACGCGAAACCTGCTGATCGATCATTACCGGCGAACGAAGCGGGACAGGATCACGGATTCGTTGGACGATGCCATGCCGGTAGTCGAGAACAAGGAATCCTCGGGACGGCGGCCGGATCAACTCGCGTTGTTGGGCGAGTTGAGCTCGCAAGTGCAGACCGCACTGAAGAAATTATCGCCGGAATTGCGAGAAGCGGTCATTTTGCGAGATTTACAACAGCTAGATTACGCGGAGATTCAGCAAACGCTTTCGGTACCGGAAGGAACCGTAAAATCGCGAATAAACCGCGGGCGGATTGAGCTGGCGCGTATATTGCAGCAGATGGGAGTGGGGCCGCCATCCTGAGCAAAGGACGAGTTGGAAATGCGGAGATGGCTGGGGTAGAAGGGATAGAAAGTTTTCAGCTGTTGGGACGGAGTTCGATATGACCTGGACATGCGATCAAGTAGAAGAACGGTTGATTGATTACCTGGACGGCTTGCTGCAACCATCGGAACGTGCGGAGTATGAACAGCACGTGGCGAAGTGCGGGCAATGCGCGCCGTTGCTGGCCAGTGTGACTCAACTCGTTTCCAAGATGCACACCATGGAGCAGGTGGAACCGCCGCCCCGGCTGGTCTATGCGATTTTGGATAAAACATTGGGCCCACGAGAAGCGGTTTCCGGTTGGCAAGCCATACGGAACTTTCTCGCTGGACTCGCTTCTCCAAAGTTTGCTTATGGTGTCGCCAGTGTGATGGCAACGTGCTTAATTCTGGTGGGGGCCACGGGCTTCTCGTTCAATAAACCAAAGTTGGCAGATCTGCGACCGGCAACCATTTATCGTAATGCGGACCGGCAACTCCATCTGGGTTATGCCAAGAGCGTGAAGTACGTAAGTGATCTACGGGTAGTTTACGAAATTCAGTCCCGTCTGCATACTGACCAAAATGATCTGCAAGCCGTGCCGGAACAATCGCTCCCGAAGCCCGTGCCTGAAAAAAATCCAGGCCAAACCGACGAACAAAAACCAGCGCAGCCACGGCAACAGAACAGGGCGAATGACGTTGCCCATGCGCTGGAAGTTCTGGCCGCTGAGTGTCCTGTTTTTTACGAGAGGAGTCTTCGATGAAATGCGCGGTACATCCTGAAGTGGATGCCACCGGGTTTTGCCGCAACTGCGGAAAACCGATGTGTTCGGCGTGTGTGCGTCCGGTGCGAGATGTGCTGTATTGCGAGGATTGCCTGGCGCAAGTGATCGGCATTCCCATGCAACCCGCAACTGTTACACCTGTCTGGAATGCGGGGCAGCCAGCTCCGCCAGCCTTGCCCGGCATGCCACCCACCTTGCCTGCCGTTCCGGCCAACCCCGAAGGCCGTGCTGCGGTAGCATTTTTGCTTGGACTTATCCCCGGATTGGGCGCGGTCTACAACGGTGAATACAACAAGGCCATCGTCCACGTATTGATTTTTGGGGGAATTATCGTTGGTCTCACTGGGGTGTTTGGAGACAACCTGACGGGCTTCTGGGTGTTGGCACTTATCGGTTTTGTTTTTTATATGGCAGTTGATGCGTTGCGGACAGCCAGGGCCAAACAAACAGGACAACCGGTTACTGATCCCTTTCAGACCTGGGCGGGCAATCGTGCGATGGGGCCGATCCTCTTAATTGGCGCAGGAGCATTGTTCCTGCTGAACAATTTCGGGTTTTTTGACTATTTCCGCGTGCGACAGATCTTTTGGCCGCTGGTATTAATCGGCGTCGGCTTTTTGATGCTGAGAAACCGCGTGCAGAGGTAGAGGAGAGGCACATGAGCGCACACCCACGGTGCTATTGTCCCAGTTGCACCATACGAAATTTGACCGGCCCGGCCGTGGTGATCACGATCGGCGTATTGTTTCTACTGCATCAGGTGCAAGGCGGGCGCTTTTGGTTCGGAAATACCTGGCCGGTGATTTTGCTGGTGATTGGAGTGCTGCAAGTGGCCGCCGCACTGGCGCCCCGCGATGGCCACGTTGATCCAGTAACTCCAGGAATAGCTCCCCCATCTCCTCCAATGGGTCCACAACCCCCGGTGGCGCCACCACGAACTCCCTACTCGGCCCA
Organism: Candidatus Acidiferrum sp.; assembly: GCA_035314425.1. GTDB lineage: Bacteria > Acidobacteriota > Terriglobia > Acidiferrales > UBA7541 > Acidiferrum. The sequence goes on from DATFZN010000041.1 coordinate 8,699, forward strand.
AGGTCAATAGACGCCATGGCGAACACCCAGTCTCGCAGCAGCGGTCTATTTTCAGGCTTAGTTCTCATTACCGTAGGAGTGCTCATGCTAATGCATTACTACGGCAACCTCGACTTGGGTGAATTTCTAAAACATTGGTGGCCCTTGGTCATTATTTTCTGGGGCGTCATTAAATTGTACGAGGGAACTGCCGGACGCCGGTTCGGCGGAGGGGGCGGGGCGATCACCGCTGGCGAGGTATTGCTCGTCTTTGGAATGCTTGCGCTGCTTGCAACTGTGGTGGCAGTGGATTATGGCAAAAAAGTCGTGGGCGACAATTGGGGGGATATCCAAGGCGACAATTATTCGTTCGATGATATTGATGTACCTCCGGTAACGATTCCGCTCGGGGCACGAGTGAATGTGGCCGCCGGGCGCGGCGATATCACATTGCGCGCGGCAGACGGGCAAGTCCTAAGCGTTACTGCGAAGAAGAGCGTGCGCACGTGGAGTGAAACGGAGGCGAATCGCATCGAAAAGCCAGTAAAAGTGGCAGTGGTGAAAAACGGGGATACTTACGAGATTCATCCCGAGGGTTATGATCTATCGGACTCCCGCATTGACGTTGATCTCGAAATTGAGATTCCGAAAAAGTCGCCGGTAACAGTCAAGACCAATAGGGGCGATGTGTCCATTTCCGACCAGGTAGGAGAGGTTGCGGTGACGGTGCAGAACGGCGACGTTGAGATTCGCAGTACCAGCGGCGATGTTTCCGTAGAGACGCGGAAGGGTGATGTGAAGATTTCCGATACGACCGGCAACGTGAAGGTGACCGGTAAGGGTGGTGAAGTGGAAGTGATTAACGCCACCGGCAGCTTTACGCTTGAAGGAGATTTTTACGGCCCGGTTCGCGCAGATAAAGTAACCAAAGGCGTGCGACTGATTACCGCCAAGACGGATCTGACGCTCTCTTCCCTCTCTGGACATATGGAGGCTGGCTCCGGGAATCTGGACATCGTAGATGCGCCGGGAAATTTGGACGTGAGGACCCGCGCGACGGAAGTGAGCGTCGAGAATCCGGGCGGCAAGGTAAATGTCGACAATCGAAATGCAAATGTTACGGTGCGATTCTCTTCAGCCCCGAAAGATGACGTGATGATCACGAATTCGACTTCTGAGATTGCCTTGTCGCTGCCTGGAACTTCCAGCTTTGATATCGATGCGAATTGCCACGATTGCGAGATTAGTTCGGAATTCCCCGGGATGGGGCCAGTGAAGTCAGCCTCGGGCGATGCAGTGTTGACAGGTAAGTACGGCTCGGGACGTGGACCGAAGATTACGCTGAAGACTAGCTATGGAAATATTGCCTTGAGCAGAACGTCCACGAATGTTCCGTCCCCGCCACCACCGATGCCGATGCCGAAGTCGAAGGCGTTGCCTCGGCCTCCCGCGACACCAATTCCTCCTGAAACAGAGCAGTAGCGAAAGGGCACAGCGCAAATTAGGCTTGCAGCAAGAGCGCTCAGGCTCACGACCAAGACACAATTCTACGACTGCGCGGTAAGAGAGGAAATGCCGCGCTAGTCGATAGTCAAGCAAGGGACAAAGCAAGCACGAGTGAAGGCGTGGGCGGTGCGCTCCACTCGAGCAGACTAGGCGCGGGCCGGCATGGCTTTGCCGTGGTCTTCAATGTGCGCCTTTGCCGCTTCGCCGGCGTGGTGCGTTGCGTGCTCATTGTGACCGCGAGCTAAGTGGGCGTGGTGTGCCGCCGTCTCATGCCTACCCTCTTCGTGATGCTTGGCCGCTTCTCTGTGGTGTCGTGATGCGTGTTCGTGGTGCTCGGCTGCCTTGTGATGATGTTCTGCTGCTTTCTTGGACATAGTCCTCTCCTTCAAACGCGGTGCCCCGAATCGAACCAAGTGACATCCGCAACGACGGGAGAACTGTCACACCCGAGTGTTGTCCGATTGTGACTGTTGCATCACAAAGACGTTAATAAGCTTTGGTATCAGTACTAACTCGATCTGAGGTCAGACTCGAGCCTAGCCGGCACTCTAGAAAGCCCGAAAAAAGAGGAGGCCTTATTTGCCGTTGACAGGGCATGCTCGCTCGGTGATGCTTGCCCGGTCACGAATCCGTGCTACGAGGAACTCCCAAAGATCCAGTCAATTGCGAGGCTTGCTAGGATGAAAGATCTGCGCAAGAAAGCTGCAGTACTGTGGAAGCAGGTAAGGCGTTGGAAGCGGCTCGTGGATAGCCTGTGCGACTCTGTGGGTTATACAAGCGTCCCGCTGTGGCGGCCCTGGCGGGACTACTGACACTCAATGTACCGATGACGCAGGAAATTAAACTGCGCCTCAATTTGCTCAAACCCCATCCCGAGTGATCTTTAGCGGTGAAATTCGGCAGTAGATCTCCGGAGCCCTCCCTATGAGCGGATGGACAGAGACAGACAGGCAAATCGCCAAGTTTTCGGCAACTGCCGTGGTCGCCATTGTTGCGGTGTACATAACTACCGGCTTCGTGGGTGTCGTTGGTAGGCCTCGGGAGTCTAGAGCGCTCTTGCAGGTCGACCCTTATCTGGCAGTAATGGAATACTTGATCATTCTGGCAGCCGTGGCTCTTGTCGTCCTGATGGTTGGGATCTATACCTACGCGCCACCCAAGCGAAAGATATACGCTCTCGCAGCGCTCTGCTTCATGATCATTTTTGCCGTGCTCACCTGTAGCCTTCATTTTGCATCCCTTACAGTCCTACGCCGAGTTGCTTCTGAGTTCGCTCCGCTACTATCCCGCCATTTTTCTTTCATCGGCGGCGGTGAATGGCCAACTCTTGCACTTGCCCTGGACTTGCTTGCTTGGGATCTTTTCTTCGGGCTCTCGATGCTGTTCGCCGCACACGCTTTCGGCGGAGACCGATTGCAAAACACAGTCCGAGCCAGCATGACCTTGAGTGGAACACTTTGCGTCGTCGCTGTGCTGGGCCCAGTTTTGGGAGACATGCGAATTCAATGGCTCGGCATCCTAGGATACGCATTTGTGCTTCCAGTTGCCTGTATTTTCCTCGCCGTTCTATTCGCTCGGACTCCGGCAGAATTGCCGTAGATGATTTCAATTTATCGAGGAGAGTTCCCCTTGCACCCTTTGCCGTTTTCTGGTGGGCCTCTATACGCGATCACCTTCTGGCTTACGTATGCCTTGTGGTTTGTGTTGGAACTTAACGCCTGCAGAACGAAACGATCAAGCGCTACTTCAGAAAAGCGTGATCGAGGTTCGTTGATCGTGATCTTATTTCTTTTTTGGATCGGGATTTCTCTGGGCTTTTCGCTCTCCTACCTTCTTCCGCAAGCCACCATCTTGTGGAATCGCAAATTGGTATTCTTCACGGGAATCAGTCTAATGCTTGCAGGGATCATTTTTCGCCGATACGCAATGTCTGTTCTGGGACGCTTTTTCACTTTCGATGTCGCGATTCATTCCGGGCAAACGGTGATTGAAATCGGGCCTTACCGGTACATCCGCCATCCTTCCTATACGGGTGCTCTCGTTACCTTAATCGGATTGGGACTGGCACTCGGAAACTGGGCGGCCCTGATCGCCCTACTAGTTTGCACGGGAATTGCGTACAACTATCGGATTGTGATTGAGGAAGCAGCACTTGTCGCGGCGCTCGGTGAGCCTTACAA
>DATFZN010000042.1:0-7163 GCA_035314425.1 Candidatus Acidiferrum sp.
CGTCGCCTTGCAATCCGTGGCACGGCGTGCAGAAAATTTCATAACGCTCCTTGCCGCGTTCGAGCAACTCTTTTGTCAGCGGCAGGGGAAACGTGTTCGAATCTTTTGGTTCATAGAGCGAATCATCTACAATCGATCCACGCGCGACGGTGTTTTCAATAATCGGCCGCTCGGAGCGTCCGTCATCAAAAAATGTGGAGGGAGCCAGCGGATTCTCACGCGGCTGATTGGCCATGTCCTGCCGCAAGGTATTGTCGCAGCCCGCAATCCCGCAGGCAGCTAGCAACAGGAGCGCAAGCGATGAGTATCTGCTACTCATCCTTCACCTCATCCACATGCTTTGCGCTTAAGCCCTGCAAGAATCTTGCCGTTTCGGCCAAATTGTATTTCGGATCCTTCGCCTGAATGCACAGAAAGAACTTGTCGGTCGACGCATGGGAAAAACGATCCACGTTGAAGACCGGATGGTACGGTTCGGGCAGTTTGTTGAGCGCGATCATGCCGAGGACGGCGAAGGTTGCTGCTCCCAGAATCGTCAGCTCAAACGTTACCGGAATGAATGCCGGCCAACTGTTGAGTGGCCGGCCACCAATATTCAATGGATAGCTGACCGCCATCATCCAGTACTGCATTCCGAAGCCGGTCAGTCCGCCGCCAATGCCGCCGAGTAAGGTGATGAGCGGTACTGCTGTCCATTTAAATCCGATTTCTTCCGCTAACCCTTCAATCGGGAAAGGGGTATACGCGGTGACGTGCTTGTATCCGGCTTCGCGCGTTTTCTTCGCCGCAGCCATGATCTCCTCGGGCGTATCAAATTCCGCCATCACACCGTAGGAATGCGGACGGTGTTCCATCACTGGTGCTCCCCCTTACCATGAGACTGGTGTGCGACCAGTTCCCGCATTTCAGATATGGCAATCGCGGGCAATCCGCGCACAAACAAGAACATCAACATGACAAACAGGCCAAGTGTTCCGACAAACGTGCTGTAATCCCAGAACGTGGCCGAGTACCTGCCCCACGCAGATGGCATGTAATCACGCGTCAAGCTGATCACGACAATGACGAAGCGTTCCAGCCACATTCCGGTGTTGATGACCAGCGACATGATGAACAGCGCCGCCACATTCCGCCGCACCTTCTCGAACCACAGCAATTGCGGCGTCAAGATATTGCAAAGAATCAGCGCGTAATAAAAATGTGAATAGGGGCCGTGCAACCTCTGGTTCGCCAGGAACACGTCAAACTTGTTGCCGCTGTAATAGGCCATGAAGAACTCGATGAAGTAGCCATACGCCACGATCAATCCGGTTGCCAACATCACCTTGGCCATATTCTCTAAATGGCGCATGGTGATGAAATCTTCGAGCCCGTACGCCTTGCGCAGCGGAATGGCCAGCGTCAGCACCATCGCAAAGCCGGAATAAATTGCGCCAGCAACGAAGTACGGCGGGAAAATGGTGGTGTGCCAGCCTGGAACGATGGCCACGGAGAAGTCGAAGCTCACAACCGTGTGTACGGAAAGCACCAGCGGCGTTGCCAAGCCCGCTAAAAGCAGATACGCCGATTGATACCGGTGCCAGTGATGCGCCGAATTGCGCCAACCAAGCGACAAGACGCCGTAGGCGAGCTGTTGCGCCCTATCCTTTGCGCGATCACGCAGCGTTGCTAGGTCCGGAAGCAATCCCACATACCAAAACAACAAGGAAACCGTACCGTAGGTTGAAACCGCAAACACATCCCAGATCAGTGGGCTGCGGAACTGCGGCCAGATCCCCATTGTGCTTGGATACGGGAACATGTAGTAGGCCATCCACGGACGGCCCGTATGGATCAGGGGAAAAATACCCGCACAAGCCACCGCAAACAGTGTCATCGCCTCCGCAAAACGATTGATCGATGTGCGCCACTTCTGGTTCAATAAATACAAAATCGCCGAAATCAGGGTGCCCGCGTGCCCGATGCCGATCCACCACACGAAGTTAACGATCGCGAACCCCCAACCGATGGGGATGTTGATGCCCCAAATTCCAACGCCCTTGGTAATGAGCCACGCCAGAGACAGGAACAACAACATCACCAAGCTGAACGTCAGCCCAAAACCGGCCAACCAGCCAATTCCCAAAGGACGCGTCAGAACGACTGCGGCGATCTTGTCCGTAACGGACAGATAAGTATGCCCCGGCGCCAGCACGGGCTCGAGCCGGCGAATTTCAGGCGAGTCGATGGGAGGCTGCGTTACGCTCATGCCTTTTCGCCCTCCGGATTCGGATTGCGCACCGCCGCAAGATAGGTCGTGCGCGGTCGCGCATTAATTTCCGCCAAAATGGAGTAGTTCCGCTCATCTGCCTTCAACTTGGCAACCTTGCTCGTCGGATCGTTGGCGTTTCCGAACACAATTGCTTCCGAGGGACAAGCCGATTCGCAGGCTGTCACAATTTCGTTGTCGCGAATGGGCCGGTTCTGCTTTTCCGCATCGATGCGCACATTGTTAATACGCTGCACGCAATAGGTGCATTTTTCCATCACTCCTCGGCTGCGCACGGTCACTTCCGGATTGCGCAATAATTTTAATTGAGGGGTTTCCCAATCTTGGAACCGCAGGAAGTTGAACCGGCGCACCTTATACGGGCAGTTGTTCGAGCAATACCGCGTACCAATGCAACGGTTATACACCATGTCGTTCAGGCCTTCCGCGCTATGCACTGTCGCATCCACCGGGCAGACTTGCTCGCAAGGCGCGTTCTCGCACTGCATGCAAGGAACCGGCTGGAAGAATGTCTCCGGATTATCAAGCGTCGGGCTATATTCCGATGGATCGCCGGTCTTACCTTCTCTCGATGAATCCGCGTCCGTGCCCGTGTAGTAGCGGTCGATCCGAATCCAGTGCATTTCCCGGCCGCGCATCACTTGATCTTTGCCAACGACCGGAATGTTGTTCTCCGCCTGGCAAGCCACTACGCAAGCGCTGCAGCCGTTACATTTATTGAGATCAATGGCCATGCCCCACGCGTAACCAGGATAGGCGAACTCTTTGTAGAGTGAATCACTCTTCGGGGGCGCTTCCCCGCTTTCATGCGCGAATGCAGGATTTTTCTTGTATTCTTCGAGCGTACCGGTGACGAGAATCTGCCGGCCTTCCATGTTGAAGTGGTATTGCGTGCAAGCCAGCGGATAGGTTTCGCCATTCGGCGTCATTTTTCCGTTCGAAGCAGTCCATAAAGCATCAGAAGTTCGAACTACATAGGCATTGAAACCCTTATTCGTGCCTGTATATCCCGCATGTGTGCGCCCGTAGCCCAGCGGCAGGACGACCGTGTTCTCCGCAACGCCAGGTAAGGTCCACGACGCAGCCGTTACTTTGCTTCCGTTCAATTCAATGTCCACTAGGGCCGATAGGATCTGTCCGTGCTCTCCACCTCGCGCTTGCACGATGTGCGCCAGATTTTTCGTCTGAGCAAGTTTCGGGCTAACCAGCGCAGCGTTATCCCAGGTCAACTTCGTCAGCGGCTTGGGCAATTCCTGCAGCCAGCCGTTGTTCGCATAGCGCCCATCATGAACCGTCGGATCGGGCCGGAAAACATATTCAATCTGATCCGGCTTTGCTGGCGCCTGTGCCGGCAAACTCGCAGCGTTAAATTTCAGCTCGGGCGTAATTGGTGCGAATTTTGTTCCCGGAATGACTCCATCATTCAGCCACTTCCGCCAACCCGCATCCAAGGAAGATTCCAGATGCGCGGAGGCCTCGGTCCAGTAGTTACGCACCGCATCGTAGGCAGGCATTCCCGGCTTATCGCTGAACGCGGCGATCACATCATGCGCGGAGTGTGTGTAATAGAGCGGGGAAATCAATGGTTGGATGATGCTAGCCGTTCCATCATGCCCGCGCGCGTCACTCCAGCCCTCCAGATAGTGCGATTCGGAAATGTGCCACTTGCTGTATCGCGATGTTTCATCGTAATACGGGCTCAAACGAATGCTATTGGGTACCTTCAACAATTTCGCGGAAAAATCAAAATCGTGTGGCGCGTCATAGACAGGGTTGCCGCCCAGAATGATCAGCAGATCAACCTTTCCATGCGAAATGTCGGCGCAAAGCTCCCGCAAGGATTCCGCGTTCCCTGTGGGCAGTGCCTCAACCGGCTCGGTGTAGTACAACGTCGTTCCTACATTTCCAAGTTTTAGGTTGATGGCATGCGCCAACGCGTGTACCGCGGCCGGCTGGTACTCCCCTGCCACGACCAGCGAAGCGCCGCGTTCCTTCTCTAGATCGGCTACGACCGTATCGAGCCATTTAGCCGCGTGGCCCGCGAGAGCTGCGTCACTGCCCAATCCTAATTTTCCGCCGAGCGCCCGCGAAAACAATTCAATTTCGCTGGCGCGCAGCGGCAAACGATGATCCGCGGAAGATCCCGTCACGCTTGGCACAGGTTCCACTACGTACAACCGGTTCAATGTACCGTTCGGACCATCCAACTGGCGTCGCCGCGCAAATTGTTTTGCGTAGGCAATCTGCCCTGGGCCGCTTGCGAGAAAATCCGAGTCCAGCGACAAAATCACATTCGCTTTGCCCGGCACATAGACCGTATTCACGACGCGGCCGAATGCGAGCTTCGCCCCTTCCGTGGGTCCATCGCCTGTTGCCGGCTCCCAGTGGTGCCACTTCGCTGCGGGATAGGCTGCCAGCAGTTTTTTGATCTGCGAATTTAATGTCGGAGAGCTCACGCTTCCGGTCAAAATACGGAAACCTTCGCCACTGGTTGCTTTCACGGAAGTGGCCAAAGACTGCGCCGCATCGAGAAATGCCGACCACGACCGGATTTCACCGGTATACATTACTGTTTGCGCGCGGTCCGGATCGTACAAATTCAAGATGGACGCCTGCACAAACGCGTTTGATGCTCCCAAACTCGACGGATGATCTGGATTTCCCTCTATCTTCGTCGGGCGGCCTTCATGACTCTCGACGATCACGCCAATCGCATCACCGCTAAACGGCATCGCCGTTGCGTAGAAATTCGGCCGCCCGGGTATCACCTGATCCGGCTGTTTCACATAAGGAGCAATATGCGCTTCGTCGGGACGCCCGCAACCTGCCAAGCCCGCCAGCGCCAGCGACGCGCCCATCAATTTGAGGAAACCGCGGCGATCGACGGCATCATCCCATTCGGAAGCGTGCCGCGGGAATTCCCGGTGCAGCAGCGCATCAAAATGAGGGTTATCCGCCAATTCTTCGAGCGTCCGCCAATATTCCTTTCCCGATTTTTCTTTTAGTTTTCGGCGAAGGGCGGAAAGGTCCAACTTCGCTTCCTGCCTCGTTGCATCTTCGGCTTCTTCTTCATGCTCGTCCGCATGCTGCTGCCCACGAGCCGTGTCCGCTGCGGGCGCGCCTTCGAGAATGCGCAGTAATTTCTCGTTGTTTGCCAGATCGCTCATAGGGTCCATTAGCGGTGACACGTCGAACAGCTGGTCAATTCCAATTTGGATCGTAATTGGTATTCTGTAGCGAGTTTTCGGCCGACTTCTTCCTGCTCCGCGGGGGCTTTCCAATTCATGTTGTAAATCTGATCCTTCGGTCGCAGATTTTGTTCAGGATTTCGATGGCACTCGAGGCACCATTCCATATTGAGCGGCGACGCTTGGTAGATCAGCGCCATTTCGTTTACAGGTCCATGGCAAGACGAGCAGCCAATTCCTTTATTCACGTGTATGCTGTGATTGAAATAAACGTAATCTGCCAACCGGTGCACTTTCACCCATTGAATCGATTGTTCCGTACGGTAGCTTTCGCGAATTGGTTCGAGATACCCGATATTGTTGAACAGCACGGAGTGACAATTCATGCAGGTCTTTGTCGGAGGAATTCCTGCGTAAGCGGAGTTTTCCACTCCGGTATGACAATACCGGCAATCGATTCCGTCATCACCCACATGGTGTTTATGACTGAACTGGATCGGTTGATTGCGCGTGACGCGTTGATTGGTAATGTACGGGGACCTCGCTACCACGAGCACCGCGGTCAGCCCCAATCCTGCTAGGGCGGCTACTCCTAGAAGGCTAAAGCGTGCGAGGAAATTTGCACTGCGATCGAAGATTTGTGCCATGTCAAAGTTGCGCCTGAGTAGTCAGAATTTCCGTGGTGAACGAATCCTGGAGATTCCTTTACTCCTGACCGGAGAGCGTCGGTCCGGGTCACCCAGCGACCGCTTAGTTTCCGATAATTTTTGCGGGAATGCAACTGCTAAGCCAACTTTTCCTCTGGAGGAATGGCCCGATTTGCTCGCCCAATCGCTCAATCTGTTCAAACGATTTGAATCATTGCTTCCGCTAGTTTCATCACCGTGACTTCCTTGCAAATGAGACCTGGTCATCCTTTCTTTACCTATGACTTCTCCTTCATTTCTCCATTTGGGGTCCGTCCACTGCGATTAGTTTTTCTTATGCCTTCTCTCGCGACATCTACTCTTGCTGATGTTCCCCACGGTTGGTATCCTTTTTATGTCTTCTGCCGATTCCCGGCGAAGCCTACCCTGCTTCGGTTTGCGAGGCAGCCTTTCACACCGCTGGGGCGTGGTCCAACTGGTAGGACACCTCACTGTTAATGAGGACGGTGAAGGTTCGAATCCTTCCGCCCCAGCCAAAATACCCCAGTAAAATCGCTGCGAAAATTACGTCGAGCGGTTCAATACATTTTTTAAATACCAATTCCTCCGTCCGAAAGCCCGGTGTTTCCCAACGACACGGTATCTACCAAAGGGAGACACCGTCATGAGTCGCAAAGCAAAAGTCTCGCTTTATCGGTTATTCAAGATTGGCGGGAAACATCGTTATGTTCCGATCGGGAGCGGACGGAGCTGGGCACCGAAATTTCAGCCGGCAGGGACACCAGGCTCCTTTTCTTCGATACCGAAGCAACGGGAGCTGCACATTCGAGAGTGTTTGTTGCTGCGTCAACAGTTGGCAGAAGCCTGCCGCTTGTATAACGCTGCGCTTCAAGAGCGCATCGAGGCGTATCGAACGCACCGCAAGTCTGTCAGCTATTACGACCAAGCGGCACAACTGACCGAGATTCGCAAAGCGGGTGACCTCGGATTACCCAACTGCCACTGTGCGCAAGACGTGTTGAAGCGTCTGGACAAAGCATTCAAGGCATTCTTTCAGCG
>DATFZN010000043.1:0-6877 GCA_035314425.1 Candidatus Acidiferrum sp.
ATCACGCGCGCCAATAAACGCAGGGCGGTTTCCACTTCATCTTCGCCGGGCCGCTGCGGCTCATGATCCAGGAGCAAGCGCACGGCCTCCCGTCCTGGCAGCGCACCAGTCAGCAACATCAACGTAACCTGCCGATGATAAAACTGAATGCGATCGCCTCCCGCAGTGTGGATGGTTCGCTGCAAACAGCCCGAGCAATGACGTAGGTAACTGGCGTGGCTCTCATGACCGTCGAGAACCACGACTCCCAGGCCGTAAATATCCGGCAAGGCTTTGTTCCGTTTCAGGCGCTCGTAAATGTCGTGAAGCCCCTGCCGCAACCCTTTGGCATCGAGCACCGCATGGACTCGTCCCAGGGTGTCCGCACTGAAGGTCGGCTCTTCGAGCCAACGCTTCCAAAAGCGGGCCCGCCCGACCTGTTCCCAAGCGTTGATGCTGCCCAACCTGGCCCAGAACAGCACCAGCGACGATTTCACCACCGCCGCTGTGGAAATGCGTGGCTTCTCTCTGCGGTCGGAAACCTGAGTGACGATATCTTTGGAAAGCTGAAAGATTTTTTCCGAATAGGCGATCAGGCGGCGGAGAACCGTTATCGTTTCTTTTCCTGAAGCCGTTTCCATTCCAGCTCGGAAACTTCCTCAATCAGTTTCTGCATCAGGCGATAGTCGTTGACGGCTTGGCGAACGCGTTGCTGCCAGGCTTTTGGAACACAAATCTGGCGAAGCTTCCCCGCTTGGCTCTGCACCAGATACAAAGACTTGTGCAGTTCCCCACGGGCACAACGGCAATTCGGCTTGCCACAGGTGCCGGAACGTTCCGAGAGAGTGCCTCGAAGAAACCATTGACCAGAAGAGAGCTGCGAAATCCGAGAGCGGAAGTTGCGCTCCGTGGCGGAGAGTTTGCTGCGGTTCAGCGGGTCGTTCATGTCTTATATCTATACTATGTACAAGAATGAATGGAAAGTCAAGAGCAAATAGACAATGCGAATTTGCTCCTAACAAAGCATAGGCTAAAACTTGAATGGAATCAGATGGTTTGGTCGGTTAACAATCTTCGTTGCGGAACCGCTGTGCAATTGAGGCAAAAATATTTCATTTTTGCGCTAAGAGAAGAACGACTACTTCGGAAGGTCGCGAAACCATACCGTTTTGATGTTCGTGAATTCGCGGAGGCCGAAGGGGCCGAGCTCGCGGCCGTGGCCGGAGGCTTTCACGCCGCCGAAGGGAAGACGCGGGTCGGAAGCCACCATCTGATTGATGAAAACGAGGCCCGCTTCGAGATCGTTGATGAAGCGATCGCACTGCGCAGGATCGTTGGTCCACGCGCTGGCTCCCAGGCCGAAGCGGCTGTCATTGGCTATAGCGATCGCTTCGTCGATATTTTTCACGCGGAAAATACTGGCAACCGGTCCGAAGAATTCTTCGCGGTAGGCGGGAGAATCTTTGGGCACGTTGGTAAGCACTGTGGGTTCGTAGAAATTCCCGGGGCCCACAACAGACTTGCCGCCGGTCAGCAATTTTGCCCCGGCTCTGATGGATTTTTGCACATCGGCATCGAGATCCTTGACCGCGTCGGGAGTTGCGAGCGGACCGATTTCAGTTTTCTCGTCGAAGGGATCGCCGAGTCTCAAGGCTTTCATTCGTGCAACAAATTCCTTTTCAAATTGTTCGGCAATCTGCTCGTGAACGATGAAGCGTTTTGCGGCAATGCAGGATTGTCCATTGTTAATGGTGCGAGCTTTCACGGCCGTAGCTACCGCTTCAGCGAGGTTGGCGCTGGGCATAACAATATAGGGATCGCTGCCTCCGAGCTCCAGAACAACTTTCTTGATGCTCTTCGCGGCAGAAATGCCCACTTGGATGCCCGCCTGTTCGCTTCCGGTGAGAGTGGCGGCGGCTACGCGAGGATCGTCTAGGATGCGATCGACTTGTGAGGCGCCGATCAGCAGCGTTTGAAATGTGCCATCGGGAAAACCTGCGCGGTGCAGAATGTCTTCGATCGCCAGAGCGGTTTGCGGAACATTTGAGGCGTGCTTCAGCAGACCGACGTTTCCGGCCATCAACGCCGGCGCGATGAACCGAAATGCCTGCCAAAGCGGATAGTTCCACGGCATTATCGCCAGTACGACACCGATGGGCTGGTAGCGAATGAAACTTTTTGTAGCGTTGGTGGCGACGACTTCGTCAGCCATGAATTTGGCCGCATTTTCCGCGTAATAGCGACAGCCCAGTGCGCACTTCGTGGCTTCCTCGATCGCCGAGCGTAGCGTTTTGCCCATCTCGAGCGTCATTATCCGACCGAGCAATTCTTTTTCCGTTTCGAGAATATCTGCCGCCTTGTTCATCCATCGCGACCGGTCGGCAAGAGAAGTGTGCCGGTAAGCCTGGAACGAGTTCGCTGCGTGGGCGATTTTTTCGTCGATTTGGGCGTCGCTAAGGGCGATGAAAGTCTTAACAACTTCGCCAGTGGCGGGATTGATGGTGGCTATGGCCATGGGAGACTCCGAATCTGGGAAAAGCGAGCTTTTGCTTCAGAATACTTCAGATTAGTTTAGGGCCAAACCTTACTTTTTTACAGTAAAGATTTGGTTCCAAAAATTTGGGTGGAGGATGCACCCCCTTCACCTTGAAGCGTCCGGAGCAAGAGGTATACCCCGAGACGACGTGTGCAGACCCTACCAAAAAAACGATGTAACCTTGGGCTGAAAGCACACTCCTATTGGATAGGGCAAATTGCGCCCGGAGGGCTTAGGCTAGTGGCGGGTCCACAAAAGACATCCTCGGTTGAGACTCAGGAACGCGAACGAGCGTTGATTTCGCGCATATTGGGTGGGGAGATGGATATGTTCCACGAGCTGATTCGGCCGTACGAGCGCATGGTCTACTCGACCGTTTTTGCCATGGTGAAGAACGAGGCGGAAGCGGAAGACGGTGCGCAGGACACCATGATCAGCGCGTTCCGGCATTTGAAGAGTTTTAGAGGCGATTCGAAGTTCAGCACCTGGCTGGTCACGATTGCGATGAACGAGGGGCGAAAACGCTTGCGCAAGACTAAGGCTATCGGAGTGGAATCGCTTGATGAAGTTACCGAAGAGCATGAAGGAGACTTTACGCCCGTGGTACTGACGGATTGGCGGGAGATCCCGTCCGTGGCTCTCGAGAAAAAGGAAATGCGCGAGAAAGTGCGTGCCGCGGTCCAGGAACTGCCGCAGATTTACAAGGAAGTTGTTGTGCTTCGGGATTTAGAAGAGCTGAACCAGGAAGAAACGGCGGCGGTGCTGGGAATTCCGATTACGTTGTTGAAGGTGCGACTGCATCGCGGTCGAATTATGATGCAGAAAAAGCTTGTGCCGTATTTAAAGAGGGCGGAAGTGCTCCGGGAAAAGGGGTTGCTCGGGAGGTTCCTGCAATGAGATTGGATTGCAAACACGTCTGGGAATATATCTCAGAGTATATCGATCAGCGGCTTGAGCCGTCGGTGCTGGCGGATGTGGAGAACCATCTAGAGAACTGCGAAGTTTGTTCGGCGGTGCTGGATTCGACGCGGAATGTGCTGGTGTTGACTGCAGATAATCGGACATTTGAACTACCAGTGGGGTTTAGCGAACGCTTGCATCAGCGGTTGAATTCGGTGATCCATGAAGAAACCGGACCGCCAAGCTAGAGGTTTTGCCCTGGAGTGCTAGCCATTTATTTTGAGGTGGAAATAATATTCGAAGGCCAGTAGTACCAGCGTCAAAACAGATAAGGTGAATTGCAAGCTCTCGGAAGTTTGCTTCTTGTTGGAGAGAGGCTTCTGCCGCCAGGCGGAAGCGGAGCGAGCACGAAGACGGCGTACTTGCCAGAGTGCGACCAGGTTAAAAAGGGCTCCCAGTACTGCGGCGATCATCATGGGGATGCGAATTGCATCGACATGCAGATTATCGGCGATTTTCAACAGGCCGAGCGCTGATCCGAACGCCGCGGCACCGATCAAAAGGCGTAAACCATTGAGTGCGACAAATGCGCTGCAGACGCTTTGCACCAGTGCAAAGAAAAAACTTGACCAACCAATCCACTCTGATTTTCCGAAAGGAGCGGGAATATCAGGAACGTCGACGAGTACAGGAGAAGCAGCGGAATTGGGTTTGGAAAATTGCTTCATGCAGCCATCCTTCAGAAGGATAGTCTGACGTTAATTTTGTTGGGATGCAAATCGCAAAAGTGTAAAGTGCCTGAGGGGTGGCTTATATAGGAAAGTGGCAAAGCACACGGGTTCTACCCGACAGCATCGAATAATAGGTATGGCCGCTGACACAAAAAAGAGGACACAACCCAAGGTGGATGCACCGATCGAGGTAACCGATGGGTCTACTGTCTTGGAACTATTCCATGCGCCGGTGCGCGAGTGGTTTGCGGCGGTGTTCCCGACACCTACGCGGCCGCAAACAATGGGTTGGCCTGCGATTGCTCGCGGCGATTCCACTTTAATCCTCGCGCCAACAGGCACCGGGAAAACGCTTGCGGCGTTTTTGTGGTGCATCGACCGCATTATGTTTGCGCTTACTCCTCCGAAGGCACAGCGCTGTCGCGTCGCATATATTTCGCCGATCAAGGCGCTCGCGGTGGATATAGAGCGCAATCTGCAAGCGCCGCTGATTGGGATCGCCCAAGCTGCGCAGCGATTGGGGACTCCGTTTCATTCGCCAACTGTTGCCATTCGGACTGGAGACACTCCTCAATCGGAACGAACGGCGTTTTCGCGGTATCCCGCGGACATCCTAATCACTACGCCTGAATCGTTGTATCTGCTGCTCACTTCAAATGCCCGGGAAGCGCTACGCTATGTGGAAGCTATAATCATCGACGAAATTCATGCGCTGGTTCCGACTAAGCGCGGGTCTCACTTGGCGCTCTCCGTCGAACGGCTGGAGAGACTTGCGGGTCGCGAACTGCAACGAATTGGGCTTTCCGCAACGCAACGCCCGCTGGAAGAGGTTGCAAACTTTCTGGGAGGAGCGGAGATTGCGCCTCTCTCGGGAGCGTTCGATGAAAACGTATTAAGCAAGCAGCTCCATGAAAGCGAAGATTATGGCGAGGAAGTGTTGGCTGAGTTTACCTCGGCGGCGAGCGCGCCGGTTTATCGCGCAGTCACTATTGTCGATGCGGGCGAGCCGAAGCGCTTAGATCTGCGTGTAGAAGTGCCGGTCGAAGACATGGCCCGGGTCGACAAATTAGAGGAAGTACAGAGCGGCGCCGCGTCCCAAGGCCCTACGCGGCCATCGATCTGGGGCGCAATCCATCCGAACTTGTTGGAATTAGTGCGTGCGCATCGCTCCACACTCATCTTTGTGAATAATCGGCGATTGGCAGAACGCATTTCCGGCGCCATGAATGAACTCGCCGGTGAAATGCTGGTGCGTGCGCATCACGGCAGCGTTGCCGCGGCCCAGCGAAAAGAAATTGAAGATTGTTTGAAGATGGGAACGATTCGCGGTCTCGTCGCCACCTCTTCCTTGGAATTGGGAATTGATATGGGTGCGATTGACTTGGTGGTGCAGATTGAATCACCTCCGTCGGTGGCGAGCGGGATACAGCGCGTCGGACGCGCAAGCCATCAAGTGGGCGCCGCGAGCAATGCAATAATATTTCCAAAATATCGTGCGGATTTGGTGGCTTGTGCGGCGATTACCAGAGCGATGTATGGTGGTCTCGTGGAATCAGTTCACTTTCCGCGGAATCCGCTGGATGTCTTGGCTCAGCACATTGTCGCTATGGTTTCTCTGGAAAATTGGGGCGTGGACGATCTGTTCGCGGTAGTACGTTCGGCCGCGCCCTATGCGGGCTTGACGCGTGCAGTTTTCGAAAGCGTGCTCGATATGCTCTCGGGGCGTTATCCTTCCGATGAATTTTCAGAACTGCGGCCACGCCTCACCTGGGACCGCGTGGGAAATAAACTAAGCGCTAGGCAAGGCTCAAAGCAAATCGCGATTATTAACGGCGGCACGATTCCGGATCGTGGTTTGTACGGTGTGTTTTTATCGGGCGCAGCAAAGGGTGCAAGAGTCGGCGAGCTTGACGAAGAAATGGTCTTTGAAAGTCACGCGGGGGAGACAATTATTCTGGGCGCGACGACCTGGAGGATCGATGAAATATCACATGATCGCGTGACTGTTACGCCTGCACCCGGCGAGCCCGGCAAAATGCCTTTCTGGAAGGGCGATGGGCCTGGTCGGCCAGCGGAATTCGGCAGGACAATTGGCGAGATGACACGCGAATTGTTGCGATTGCCTCGTCCAGTTGCGTTTGGACAGTTGGTCGAACAGCACAGTCTGGAGGCGAACGCGGCAGAAAATTTGCTCCGTTACCTGGAGGAGCAAGTAGTTGCTACGCAACGCGTGCCAAGCGACGAAGATGTAGTGATCGAGATTTGCCGCGACGAGCTTGGCGATCGCCGAATTTGCGTGATGACACCTTTCGGCAGTCGCGTGCACACACCCTGGTGCATGGCGGTTACCGCAAGATTGCGCAGCGAACTTGGATTGGAAGTAGAATCGTTGTGGTCCGATGATGGATTCGTTCTGCGCGTTCCAGAGAGCGATGTGGTTATCAGTTCGGGATTATTGTTACCATCTCCCGCAGAATTTCGCCATTTGGTACTGCGACAATTGGGATCGACTTCCTTGTTTGCAGCGAAATTCCGCGAGGCGGCTGGCCGATCTCTGCTCTTGCCGAAACGGCGTGCGGGGCTTCGCGCGCCGTTATGGCAGCAGCGGAAACGCGCGGCAGACTTGCTGGCTGTGGCCGTGCGCTTCCCCTCCTTCCCAATCTTGCTAGAGACTTATCGCGAGTGCATTCGAGACGTGTTTGACTTACCCGCAGCATCGGCAATTTTATCT
>DATFZN010000044.1:0-26354 GCA_035314425.1 Candidatus Acidiferrum sp.
GTCAAATGCGCTGGATCCGGAGATAGAAAAGGCACTCAACGGTCAAAACCATCGTACAAAAATGATGCAATTCTGATTGTTTAGGTTCAGAACAGCTTTTTTATTGGGTATTCTTATGGAGGCGCGGGTGGGAATCGAACCCACGCATAAAGGTTTTGCAGACCTCTCCCTTACCACTTGGGTACCGCGCCTCAGCCTTACCAGTATAGCCAAAAAGTAACGACCACGTCAGTTGCACGGCAGTTACTTTTGCGGCAGCCAAGCTACTTCTTTTTCTTGGCAGGCTCTTCGATCTGCGCTTCGCGCAGGAATCGTGCCGACTCTTCTGGCGGCGTTGGGTTGATGTAAAATCCCGTTCCCCATTCAAATCCCGCCACCTTCGTCAACTTCGGAATAATTTCAATATGCCAGTGATAGTGATCGTTGATTTCCTCGCCGATCGGCGAAGTATGAATCATGAAGTTGTACGCCGGCCGGTCGAGCACCGCTTCCAGCCGCATCAACGTATCTTTCATCATGTGCGCCAGGCTGGCATACATCGAGCTTTGGTTATTTTCATACGCTGACCCATGCAACTTGGGCAGCAGCCACATCTCAAACGGAAACCGCGGCGCGTACGGAGCCAGGGTAATGAAATGGTCATTTTCACCGATCACTCTTTCGCCAGTGTCGCGCTCTTGCCGGATAATGTCGCAAAAGATGCACCGTTCTTTTTCGTCGTAGTAGTGCCAGCAGTTATCCACCTCCTCACGCACGCGTCGTGGCACGATGGGCAAGGCGATCAGCTGCGAATGTGGATGCTCGATGGAAGCTCCCGCGGCCTCGCCATGGTTCTTGAAAATCAATATGTAACGAAACCGCTTGTCGTTTTTTAGGTCCAGCATCCGGTCGCGATAGGCCCACAACACATCCTCGACCGCTTTTTGTGGCAACTGGGCCAGCGTGGTCTGGTGCTGTGGCGTCTCGATGATCACTTCGTGCGCGCCGATGCCGTTCATCTTGTCGAAAAGTCCTTCGCCTTCGCGATCCAGCTCCCCTTCGATTCCCAGCGCAGGAAAACGATTTGGCACTACGCGAATGTTCCAGCCGGAAGTATTCGCTCCTCCTCCGTTGCGTCCATACGTCAAAATTTCTGGCGGCGTTTTCGATTCGTTTCCCGGGCAGAACGGGCAGTTCACCGGCGGACCTGGAAAAACACTTTCTCGCAGAAAATCCATCGGACGCTTTCCGCGCTCCGTTGAGATGATCACCCATCTCCCTGTAATTGGATCTTTCCGTAACTCCGGCAAATGGCCCTCCATCCCGTTGCCCACCCACATTCCCAGCGGGCAGGAATTGCAAACTCCGTATTGTACATCGACTGGGGCGAACGGAAAGTGCGCTGCGGCAACTAATTGGGAAACAGAGCGCCGAAAGGCATGGCCGCCGAATCTCCGGACGCAATGGGTCTTACTGTAACCTGACAACCGGCACGCGTCCAGGCAGGTTGTCGAGGTTCCCGACCCCAAATCGCACAGAAGACTCTGCGCTGGCTTCAGCCAGATGTTGACCCGCGTCGCGCATAAATACCTCGTCCTTCTATACGGGGCAATTCCGGC
Organism: Candidatus Acidiferrum sp.; assembly: GCA_035314425.1. Classification (GTDB taxonomy): domain Bacteria; phylum Acidobacteriota; class Terriglobia; order Acidiferrales; family UBA7541; genus Acidiferrum. The sequence continues at coordinate 1,599 of DATFZN010000044.1, forward strand.
GAGCCTGTCTTGCCTTCTGGGGTGGCCATGTAATTAAAAACGCAGCCAGGTCGCCTGAGACTCGGCTGCGTTTTACTTTCCAAAAGGTGTAGCGCGGCTTTAGAGTGACTGTTCCACTTCTGCAATGCTCTCTTCCAGGATGCGGATCGCACAATCGGCCTGATCCTGATCAATAATTAGCGGTGGTGACATGCGAATCGAGTTTTCGCCAGAGCCGAGCGTCAGCAAGCCCTTGTGGAATGCCCTGTCGACAATCTTATCGCGAAGGTCTTGCGCCTTCTCCTTCGTACGTTGATCGCGAACGTATTCGGAACCAATCATCAATCCTTTGCCGCGCACATCGCCGACAATCTTGAAGCGCTTTGGCCAGTCAGAAATTTTGCTGAAAATGTAGTTGCCCATTTTTTCAGCATTTGCCATCAATCCGCCTTCGACAAGATCCAATGTCGCCAGTGCCGCGGCAACGCAAACTGGATTTCCGCCGTAGGTCGTGCCGTGCGAACCCACCTTCCAGTTCATCACTTCTTCTTTGGCGATAAACGCACTGATCGGCATACCGCTGGCAATTCCCTTCGCGGTCAAAACGATGTCCGGAGTAATCCCGGCGTGATCGTAGGCCCACATTTTGCCGGTGCGGCCCATGCCCGCCTGCACTTCATCCAGAATGAGCATGATTCCGTACTTGTTGCAGATTCGTTGCAGTTCCTGAAGGAAGAACAGCGGCGCAGGAATGAATCCGCCTTCGCCCTGGATTGGCTCTACAATGATCGCAGCCACCTCTTCCGGTGCGAACAAACGCTTGAAGATCTGCTGCTCGAGCAACTCGATGACTTCGACGCCGCAGGTTTCATTGGTATGGCCAAGAGCGCAGCGATACGCGTATGGATACGGAATGTGCTCAATGCCACCGAGCAGCGTGCCAAACCCCTTGCGCTGTGTACTCTTCGATGCCGTCAAGGAGAGCGCGCCGAACGTGCGCCCGTGGAAGCAACCATAGAACGCCACAATCTTGTCCCGCTTGGTGTGGTAACGCGCCAACTTCATCGCGCCTTCCACCGCTTCAGTACCGGAATTGCCGAAGAACACTTTCCAGTTGTGTGTTTTTGGCATCGTCGCCACCAGGCGCTCGGCCAGCATCGGCATATGGTAGTGATAGAAATCCGTTCCCGCGATGTGGATCATTTGCGCAGCTTGCTGCTGGATCGCTTCGACTACTTTTGGGTGACAGTGGCCCGTTGAACACACGGCGATACCCGCGGCAAAATCTAGAAACTGGTTGCCGTCGGGATCTTCAACGATGGCGCCATAGGCATGATCGGCAACAAGCGGATAGTCGCGGGTAAGAGATGGCGACATGTATTTCTTGTCGTAGGCAATGACTTGCTGGCCTTTTGGTCCAGGCAGAGCTGTCTTGATGTTTGGTAATTTCGTTTTGGTGGGGTTTGGTCTTGTTTCCGTGGCTGCAATCATGATTCCTCCAAGAATCTATAGGCGTGGGTTAAAGTGGCGAGCGAGGAAGAGCGAACAAACTGGCGCGATTTTTGAACTTCGCGCGGTCTGTTGAAATTGCGGACCTAATCTACGCTATAGAGACACGGCCGAAGATTTGCCGGTCGAAACTTGCGAGGGACACGAGGACCTACTGCAAGGCGGCCGCGTTTCAGATATTGAGTCATTTGCGTTTCCAGCGAACGTTCCCATCCTTCGTATCTTCAAGAATTATACCACGTTCGGACAGGAGTTTACGGAGTCGATCGGATTCGGCAAAATCCCGGCGCTGGCGGGCTCGCTGGCGTTCAGCGACGAGGTTCTCGATCTCGTCGTCGCCGGGTGCGTCGACGCCTGTGTCGAAGCCGAGGTTTTTGAGCTTGTCTGCATCACTATCTTCGACGATGGCAAAAACCTTGTCGAAGTTCGCGAGAAATTCCTCGGCAGGAGCGACGTCGCTCTGCTGGAATTCGCCTTTGTCCATGGCAATATTCGCTTCACGCACAAAATCGTACATCGCAGCAAGAGCCTGCGCGGTGTTCAGGTCGTCGGAGAGGCCGGCATCGAAATCGTCGGCGGCTTGTGCGATTCGACCCGCCATCGTGGATTGCTTTCCAGCCGGGAATTTTTCATTCTTGAGACGAGCCGCAAAATTTCGCAGACGCTCGACCGAGCTGGTGGCCTGTTGCAATCCATCAAAAGTGAAATTTAGTTGGCGGCGGTACGGCACGCTGCAAAGCGCGAAGCGCAACGCCGAAGGTTTGTAGCCTTTTACAAACAGATCTCGGGGCGTAAAGAAATTGCCCAGTGACTTGGACATTTTCTCGCCTTCGACGAGAAGATGTTCTGCGTGCAGCCAGTAACGCACGAACTGCTTGCCCGTTGCGGCTTCGCTTTGGGCAATTTCGTTTTCGTGATGCGGAAACGACAAGTCAATCCCGCCCGTGTGAATGTCCAGCGTTTCGCCAAGATATTTCATGGCCATCGCGGAACATTCGATATGCCAGCCCGGGCGACCCGCGCCGATAGGAGTTTCCCAGAAGTGCTCGCCGGGCTTCGGCGCTTTCCATAACGCAAAGTCGCGCGCACTCTCTTTTTCGTAGCGGTCGTTATCGACGCGCGCGTTTGCTTGCATGCCACTCAAATCAATCTTGGAGAGTTTCCCATAATCCTTAAATTTCGCGATCCGGTAGTAAATCGAGCCTTCGCTCTGGTAGGTGTAGGTATTTTTTGTCAGGCGCTCAATCAGTTTGACCATATCGTCGATGTTGTCGGTAGCGCGAATCCAATGCTCCGGCGCTTCCACACTGAGCGTGCGACAATCCTCCAGGAATGCCTGAACGTACTTTTCGGTATAGTCGCGAATGCTGCTGCCCGCCGCAGCCGCGTTGGCGATGATGCGATCGTCTACGTCGGTCAAATTCATGACGTGGTTCATGCGGAAACCGCGCAACTTCAGGAAGCGCCGCAAAACATCCTGGAACACGAAGGTGCGGAAATTGCCAATGTGAGCGAAGTCGTAGACCGTGGGGCCACAAGTGTACATCTTCACTTCGCCGGCCTTTTGCGGATGGAAGGCTTCCACCTTGCCAGACATAGTGTTGTGGACACGAATCTCGTGCATAACGGTTCGGCTAGGCCTTTCTGGCGTGGTGCAAATAATCGATTGTAGCCGAGGGTCCGCAAAGGCCGCAATGCGAAGGAGAGGGTCGAGATTCCGTGTATCGCGATAGCCCCTAAATTGTCTAGTAACCAGCTCGCCGTGATCGCGATCCTTGCGGGCGGTTATCCGGGTGACTACTGTGGCCAGGTGTGAGGCTTTTCTTCAAGTTATGGAGGGCATATGCCAATCCAGGCTGCATCACTTGAAACCATCGAAGATTTCTTGGCTCAAAAACGCATTGCGTTGGTAGGGATCTCGCGAGACAGGAAGAGTCTCAGCGCCAAGGTGTTTGAAGAACTCTGCCGCCGCGGTTACGACGTTATTCCGGTGAATCCCAAAACGAGCGAGGTGCAGGGCCGGCAATGTTTCGCCCGTGTGCAAGACATTCGTCCCCCTGTCGAAGCCGTACTGCTGATGACTAGCCCGGTCGTAACGAATACGGTCGTCGAAGACTGCGCAAGAGCGGGCATACGGCGAGTATGGATGCACAGAGGTGCGGGCAATGGGTCTGTCAGTGCACAAGCGGTTGCGTTCTGTCGGGAGCGAGGTATCGAGGTGGTTCCCGGGCAATGCCCGTTCATGTTTCTGCCGGAAGCTGCCGCGGTCCATCGCTTGCACGGATTTGTCCGCAAGATGACCGGCCGTTATCCCCGTCGAACTCCCGGCGGCGCAAAGCACTAAGGCACGGAATCGATGGCATGGGGCAGTAGAAGCTCACCCCGCCAGGCCTGTTCATACGAAGGAAACTTTATTCTCGTGTTCAAAGCAAAGATGATGTAGCTAGTCTGTGAGATTATTGGACATCTGACCTTCTGCTGAGGTCCGTTCAGGGAAAGGGGGGCGGGATGAGCCAACTCGAAAAAATCCATTGGCTACGCGTCGTACTCGGGGGATTTCTGGCAGAGGTTTTGGTTATTGGGCTGGTGATTCCCATTTCCCTGAAGTTTGGCCAGGAGCCTCTGGTGTATGCCGCTCCGATTGCATCGCTGATCTCCTGTTTTCTCTTTGGGTTTTGGGTAGCGCGGCGAGTGGAGTCCGGGTTCGTGCTTCACGGAGTTTTGGTGGGAGTAGTAGCGACGCTCATCTACCTAGCGTTGACGCTGGGCAAGCCAGCCCCTCTAGCCTACTACGTGGCCCACGCTCTAAAAATACTGGGCGGAGCGGCTGGCGGATTCTGGGCCGGACGACAGAGAGCATAAGGAAGCTTGCCCACGTTTTTCGCGGCAGCCCAAATGATTTTGCGCGGCACAATAGAGCCTGAATCCGAAGTGTCGAGTTGGCACACACGATTTCCGGCCCGTTGCCTGGGGCAACAGTTGGGGTCAATTTCGCGCGCTAGTTCAAACTGCTCTGATCAGTTCGATTAATTCAATTGTCGCGAGAGCGGTTGTGGCTCTTGCGATCTGGCTGCCGAAGTAATCTCGGTGGTCTTGCGCCAATCAACCTCGTCGAGATTCACCGAGCCTTTGCGGCCCTGCACATCCAAGAACATGAGCAGTTCGCGGTCGCGGTGATATTTCAGGACTTGAATGGTGTCGTTGGACTTGAGTACAAGAATCGTGAATCGATTACTGGATGGTTCCGTGTTCTGCGTGTTTGCGGAATTCTCGCCGATTGACCCTGAAACCAACGGGTTCGCCAGTGGTACGTGGGTGGCGTCGACCCTGCTTTCGGCCGCAAACTGAACTGCGTTCGGGTCAGGAGAGGGACTAAACGCACTGGGGCGTACGCCGTTTGCGTATGGCGGACGGTCAGGATGATATTGCGCGATGTTGCGAGGGAGAACGATATCGTCCATTAAGCGCAGTTCGAGTGGCTCTTCCCCTTTGAGTGTGGGCCGTGGACCGCGGAAGGGCAGACTCACTACCTTCCAGGGCCACAGTGGCGGAATCATCCATTCGACGACATCGCGTTTGGCATTGCCTCTGCCGTCAATGTCACCGTCCTTATCCACCTTATAGCCGCGTGCCTGAATGATTTTTGCGGGGACAGGTAGGTCACCACTCGGAAGGATGACACGGTCAAAGGTGAGTTTGAGATAGCCCTTGCCGACGAAATGACCTGGCTCTTTGTCTGCTTCCAGATGTCCACCAAGCATACTGCCCCTTGGGAACAGAGGCTTGCCAAACTCCTGCATCGTTCTCAAATGACACAGCACTGGATCGCCGATTGCGGCAGTAGCGGAAGAAAAATTCGGCTCGTCCATGGTGCATTGCAGAAGCGTTCCGGCGGGCACAAGAAGATCCTGGGCGTGGATCCTCCGTGCCAACACCAGTAGCGCCATCGTAGCCATCAAAACTGCGATGAGTCGTTTCATGATTGTCCTCCAGATGATTTGCTCGAATAACGGGTAGGCGGGGTCAACCGTTAAACCGGCAGGCGGGCACGGGTTGCCCCGCTGGGCACACCCGCTCCTCACCTTCGGTTGAGCAAGCCAAACCCAGTGCCCGGGAAAAAGTCGCTTTGGGGAAGGAAGCCAGAGCTCTGTTTACGGGGGACCTGCCTGCCGCCAGGGTGACCGTAATGTGAGTAACCCGGCTGGGGAACAATCTACTTCGGTGGCGGGTTCAACTTCGCCAATGCGGACTCGAGCGCTGCGATCTGGGCGTCCGTGACGGGACCCCGGGCTTGCCAGAGTACGTGACCGCTCGGACTGGTAAGGACAACATAGGCGTCGTCTGCGGCGGAATAGCTCACCAGGGTCTTCCACTTGTCGTCGTTGCCCTCGAGCAAAACGTATTGGGACTGTTCTTCGGCGGGAACCTGTTTGCGCATGCCGTGGAGAATCATTTTCATGGCAAAGGAAGGAGCGCCGGTAAGATCCGCCACCTGATAGTAGAAGACATGCGCACTTTTGAGGTAGACGGGGGCAAGGCGCTTGTTCCATCCCTCGCACTGGTCGCTACTTTTGTGCGAGAAACCAATCACGAACAGTAAAGGCCTGCCGCTGGCCTCGTGCGGAAAACTTACCGTTGTTCCTTCCAGTGTTTTCGCTTCGGTTGCCGGAATTTGTTGCGCGGCGGAGCTGCGGGAGAGAATTGCCGCGAGCAGGTGAAGAAATAAAAATTGCGAAAGAAATTTTCGCTTATGATTTGTGCGCTGCGACATTCCGAGGATTCCTCTGTAGACATTGTACCCATGGCCTACGCCGCAGGCGAACGGTTCCGAGGACGACGGCGCTGATCTCCGTCAGGGTAGGTAAGGGCACAGGTCCACTCGGCGTGCAGACGCGGCATCTGAAATCCATGTCCCAAACGAACAGGATCAGCAGCGAATCTTCGGAGTTTTCGCCGGGAGCATCGAGCAAACGTTTCCTGCCATGGCTGGTGGCTGTTGCATTTTTCATGGAATCCCTAGACACCACGATCCTAAATACGGCGGTACCGACGATTGCGGCCGCATTACAGGTCGCGCCGCTCAGCATGAAGGCGGTGCTCGCAAGTTACACGCTGAGCCTCGCGGTTTTCATACCCATCAGCGGCTGGATGGCTGACCGCTTTGGCACGCGGCGCGTATTCGCCAGCGCCATCGGAATTTTTACCCTGGGGTCTTTCCTGTGCGGGGTGTCCAGCAACATTCACGCGCTGGTGGCTTGCCGCATTCTGCAAGGCTGTGGTGGCGCAATGATGGTGCCCGTCGGCCGGTTGACGATCGTGCGCACGTTTGCGAAAAGCGAACTGATCCGGGCGATGAGCTTCGTGGCCATTCCCGGTCTGATTGGCCCGATGCTGGGACCGATTGCCGGAGGCTTGCTTGTCGGCTATCTGCACTGGCGGGTAATTTTCTTCGTAAACATTCCTATCGGCTTGCTCGGATTGCTAATGGTCTACTTGCATCTTCCCGACTATCGTGAACCGAGTACCCATCCACTTGACCTCGTAGGATTGATTTTGTTCGGTTCGGGGGTGGCGCTGCTGTCTTACGTGCTGGAAGTTTTCGGTGAGCATACGCTGAGCACGCGAGAAGTATTGGGATTGCTGGGGATTTCATTCGCGTTGCTAGTGGGTTATGGACTTCACGCAACCAGATCGCTCAATCCGCTGCTGCGGCTGGTGCTGTTCCGTATACGCACCTTTCGCGCGTCGGTCATCGGAAGCTTCCTGACCCGTCTGGGCATCGGAGGAATTCCGTTTCTCTTCCCGCTGCTATACCAGGTTGGGCTGGGGTTCACTCCGATCCAATCTGGTCTATTAATGATGCCGCAGGCAGTGGCGGCGATGAGCTTAAAACTCACAATGCCAAAAATTTTAAAGAAGTTTGGCTACCGCACCGTCTTGATTTCCAACACGGTGATCATCGGCGTGATGATTTTGCTATTTGCGACAATTGGGGTTGGTACATCTATCTGGCGGATCGTGCTGCAACTGTTCTGCTACGGATTCTTCACTTCACTGCAGTACACCAGCATGAACACGCTGGTCTATGCCGACGTGAGTGAGGACGATTCGAGCAGCGCCAGCACCATTGCCAGCACGATGCAGCAAATGTCGATCAGTTTTGGCGTAGCGACGGCTTCGCTGGTGACCGCGCTTTTCATTCCCGATCGATTTAAGAGCAGTGCTCCTGAAATCATCCACGGTATCCACCACGCGTTTTACGTCCTCGGCTGGATGACGATTCTATCGACCGGCGTTTTCCTTGGCTTAAAAAAAGAAGACGGGGACTCCATCAGCCAGCAGAAAATGGCGCATTCCGGATGAGTTCAGCTACTGCTTGGTTCCTCCATTTCACAACTGAGGATTGCGTGCCAGCTATGGCCGGCACGCAATCCTCAGTCAGTCAGCAAGGCGATTTTAGGCTGACGCCCCGGCCGCTCGTGCGGCCTCCACCTCGATCAAGTTTCCGGTACGCACGTCATAGAGGAATCCGTAGACGGGGATGGACTTGGGTACCAGCGGGTGCGAGCGAATTCGGGCCACGTCATCCACCAGGGCTTGTTTCTGGTCCTTGATCGGCAGCCACTCCATGTATTCCCCTGCCCGGGATCCCGGCCCCTTGCCGACATCACGAAAGCCGCCGGGAGTAAGTTCCGCGGTTTCCAGGCTAGATTGCAAAAGATCGCGGATGATATCGTTGGTAAAAAATTCCATTCCGCAATCCGTGTGGTGCACGACAAAAAATTCCTGAGTGCCCAGCAATTTGTAACTGATCACCAGGGAGCGGATGGCATCCTCGCTGGCGCGGCCGCCGGCATTGCGGATTACGTGCGCGTCGCCTTCGGCCAAACCGGCAAATTTTGCAGGATCCAAGCGCGCGTCCATACAGGTAAGGATGGCGAAGCGACGAGCTGGCGGGAGAGCGAGCTTTCCCTTTTCACCAAATTCCGCGCTGTAGTTCGCGTTAGCTTGCAGTAGTTCGGAACGAATCTTGCTCATACTTGTCCTCTTTCCTATTTTCGTTGTCGGTGTTCATCCGTTTCCCGTCAGAACGCCAATAAAAACAAAAAAAGCCCACCAGACTGAGTGGGTTGCGTGTAAAGCTGCTAAGTTGAAGGAAAACTAGCCGCTCGACTCCGCCCACACCTTTGCCGGACAACAGTTGGAGCAACAGAAAGGGAGAGCTCGGGTGCTCTGGGTGGGGTGAGTTTGCAGATAGAGACCGGTGAACATCAGGCACTCAGCGTACGCCTGGCATTTGGCAGAGTCAATTGAAGCTCCAAGCAAATTGCATCTAGAACTCGAGTTTGAGAGCATTTGGCCTGAGGATAGAGTCCGGACGCTCGGATCAATCCGTGGGGAGATTCTGGATGGTTCGAAACATTTTCACATTTGTGTGCGCCACGCTGCTGGTCGCGGGTGCCAGTTTTTGCCAGGAAAAGGCCGCTTCTGAGAAGAAAGCACTGACGCCTGAAGCCTTCCTCGAGCAACGAAGCTTGCAGGACCCGCAATTTTCGCCGGATGGCGGGCGCGTCGCGTTTGTCGTAAACGAACCGCGAACCGAAGAAAAGCGCACAAGGCACATCTGGATTTATGAGAAAGAGAAAAACGCTTCAAGACAATTGACGTATTCCACAAAATCAGAATCTTCTCCTCGTTGGTCACCGGATGGGAAACAACTGGCGTTTCTGTCAAATCGTGACGGCGATGAGCAACAGATCTATATCTTGCGGATGGAAGGAGGAGAAGCCGTAGCGCTGACCAAAGGCAAAGCCAGCGTCAGCGAATTGGCTTGGTCGCCAGACGGAAAGTCAATCGCGTTTCTTGCGCCGGATCCGAAGACCGAAGCGGAAGAAAAGAAAATCAAGGACAAAGACGACGCGCATGTGGTCGATAGCCAAGACAAGCAGGCAAGGTTGCGGGTGATTGATCTGGACACAAAAAAAGAGCGGGCATTGACGGAATCGAGCTGGCGCGTTGAGGATCTGGGCTGGATGCCGGATGGCCAATCGATCGTGGTACAGGCGACGAATCATCCCTTTTCGGATCGCTTCACCGACCGTTTGTATTCCGTAACACTGCAGGACGGAAAAATAAGGGAGATGCTGGCCCCGACTGGGCCATTTAGCAATCTGCGCGTTTCACCAGACGGCAAATTCGTGGGAATGATCGGGAGCCGCGAAGATGGGCCGCAGCCGAGCGACTTGCTGATTCTGCCAGTTGGGCTTGGGGTTACAAAAAATTTGACCGGAGCCAGTCTGGATCGCCAAATCCAGCACTTTCAATGGACGAAGGATGGCTCGGTCGTGGCGCTCTACGCGGACGGCTTTAAGAATAGACTGACGACGTACAACGGCGAGGGCCAGCGGAAGGATATCGCAGACCCGCCTGTAAACCCCGGGCCATTCTCTGTGACGGGCACAGGCGAAATTGCATTTGTGGGGGAGACCACCACCACCACGCCGGAATTGTGGCTGCGTCTCACAAATGGCGAAGCCGAACAAATTACCCACGTGAATGAAGCTTGGAAACAGTACGCACTGACGTCGCAGGAATACTACAAATATAAATCATTTGATGGATTGGAAATTGAAGCGGCGCTGCTGAAGCCCGCGGGTTACGACGGAAAATCCAAGCTGCCGTTGATTGTGCTGGTGCACGGCGGTCCGACCGGAAATTGGGAAGACAGTATCGACGCGTGGGGGCAACTGCTGGTGGCGCGCGGGTATCTCGTGATGTATCCCAACATCCGCGGGTCGATTGGCTATGGACAGAAATTTGTCGAGATGAACCGAGCGGATTGGGGCGGCGGTGATTTCAAAGATGTGATGGCGGGCGTGGACGACTTGATCGTGAAAGGGATGGCCGACCCCGATCGCTTGGGAATCGGGGGATGGTCCTATGGCGGGTATATGTCGGAATGGGCTGTGACGCAAACGCCGCGATTCAAGGCTGCGGTTTCTGGCGCGGGGATGGCGGACCTGATTTCGGAATTTGGCACGGAAGAGGGCCCCGCTTACGATGAATGGTTCTGGGGTGTGCCCTCTGAAAAGCCTGAGGGATATCTGAACGCTTCGCCGTTTCTCTATGTGAGAAACGTCAAGACACCGACACTGATCTTGCAAGGCGAGGACGACACGATTGATCCAAAGGGGCAGAGCCAGGAACTGTATCGCGGACTGAAGCGATATGGAGTGGAGAGCGAATTCGTGCTGTACCCACGGGAGCCGCACGGGTTTCAGGAAGCGAAGCATCGCGTCGATGTGCAAAACCGGGTGGTTGCGTGGTTTGATGCCCATCTTAAGAAGTGAAATTCGCGAAAGCAAGAAGAGTGAACAGGACGGCGCATGGGAGAGAAGCAACTGAATGCGGTGTATTCGTCGCTCGGGATGAAGCGGCGATATGAGGTTTGGTTTGTGCGGTGTGGGCTGGTGGACGGAAGCGGCGCATGGTGGTTTCGCTATTTAATTATGAATTTGGGGGGCGCAAGGGACGAGCGCACGCCCGCGACCATGCCCGCACAGGTGTGGGCGACGTGGTTTCCCCGGGACGGCGAACCGCAAAGCTTCCTTCGGGGATTTCCCAAAGAAAAATTGTCATTGAGTCGAAGGAAGACCCTGCCCTTCCATTGCCACATTGCGGACAACGGCATGGAAGAGGGCAAGTGTTGGGGGAATTTCGAGATAGGCGGCCACAGGATTTCCTGGAATCTGAGACTGAATTCAGCTTTTGGATTTGTGCTAAGCAATAAAGGTTGGATAGGATTTTGCAAGTCACCCCATTCTGATGCGACGTTTTCTGGCGAAATTACTTTCGATGGGGAAAAACTTCAAGGCGACCCGTTGGGATTCGGCGTGCAGGGCCACAACTGCGGGTACCGTCATCGAACGTATTGGCGTTGGATGCACGCTTATTTTCCGGCCAGTGCCGGGGGGGGCACCACCCTCGAGGCTTTGGTTTATGATCTTCCGCTCGGGATGACCTTCCGCAAAGTTGTGTTGTGGGAGGGTGGCCATGCGACGATTTTACGAAGGATTAACGAGCGCGAAATTCTGAACCAGGCCGCTCGTTTAAAGTGGGTGTTCACTGGCACGACACCCGACGGTCGGCATCTGGAAGCAGCGATCGAGGGAGACGCGCCGGGTATCCATCGCGTGCCGTACACAAAGACCGACGGCTCGGGAACATTTCCGGTGGCAAACGCAAGTTTGGCGAGAGCAAGCGTGAACATTTCGTCAAATGGGGTCCTACAAACTCTAAATACCAACGGCGGAGCGGTTCTCGAAATGGGCGGAATCTGAAATGTCACAGCAAACTCCCCGATGGGATGCCGAACTCTATGACGACAAACACTCCTTCGTCTATAAAATGGCCGAGGAGTTGCTCGTTCAGCTCGGGCCGCAGCCAGGTGAACACATTCTCGACATCGGCTGCGGCACCGGCCATCTGAGTGCGAAGATTGCCGCAAGCGGGGCTCTGGTTACCGGGATTGATCGCTCGCCTGAAATGATTCGCCAGGCGCGAGCAGCGTACCCCCAGATTCGGTTTGAGTTGGCCGATGCCAGAAGCATCCCGCTCAAAACTCCGTTCGACGCAGTATTTTCCAACGCCACCTTGCATTGGATTAAAGAACCGGAACGCGTAGTTCATGAGATCGCGCGATTGCTGAAACCGGGAGGCCGCTTCGTGGCGGAGCTTGGCGGCCACGGCAATATCGCCAAGCTGGTCGAGGCCGCAAAACGTGCCTGGCTGAACTTGAAGTTCACTCAGCCGATGCCGAACCCGTGGTATTACCCGAGCTTACCCGAGTACACCGGGTTGCTTGAAAAACATGGTCTGCAGGTGAGCTACGCAATTCTGTTCGATCGGCCTACACGGTTGGAAGAAGGCGAGAACGGGTTGGGCAATTGGCTGCGGATGTTCGGTGGAGCCATTTTGGGAGAGCTTTCTGAAGACGAGCGCGATCGATTTATTCAAGAGGCAGTGCACGAGGCGCGGTTAGAGCTATTCAAGAACGCGCAATGGGTCGTCGATTACCGGCGCCTGCGGGTTATCGCCAGCGCGGCCTAAGGCTTCTGAGGATCGGGGGGAGGCTGAGGCTGGAAGATCCGCGGCAGAGCTGCGCCGCTTGCCTTGTGGCCTGTCCCAAAGGGCCACAATACCTGGGGTAGGGCTTTACAGGTAGCGCATCCCATGTTACTCTTTTTTCCCGTACCGCCATCTTAGCGCCAGGCGGCTGGGCTCTGACTGAGAACCTGCCAAACGTATGTGCTTTCTGTCTGTTACGGGCAGAAGCGTCGCGTGGATCAACCTCCCATCGAGGAAAGACTAGTCGTCTCTTTTCGCGCGCAAACCTCCCGGCCCTGTTGGGATGGCATCTTGTGGCTGCCCGCGTGGCGGCCCGGCGCGAACTAGAGGTTCACGACAAAAGGGGACAACTTGCTCAAGCTGCGCAAAGTCGAAATCATAGGCTTTAAATCCTTTTGCGAACGCACCGTTGTGACGTTTAGCGGCAATGGCACGACCTGCATTGTCGGTCCGAACGGTTGCGGTAAGTCCAATGTGGTGGACGCGATCAGTTGGGTGCTCGGCGAGCAAAGCCACAAATCCCTCCGGGCAGAGCGCATGTCGGACTGTATCTTCAACGGTACGACCAAGCGGCCACCGATGGGCTTGGCGGAAGTCACCCTCACGATGGAAGATCCTGAGCTGGCGGAAGCGGCGAAGTTTGTGATGGCAGCTGCTGCCGAACTTGAAGTCCCTCCCGAAACCACGGCAGACAACGGCGATATGATTTTGGATCTGCCGGTTCAGGACACAGCCGAAGATCCTTGCAATCCGGAGCTTCGAGATCCCCAAATAGGATCCATGTCTCGAGCGGAAGAAGTTGCTGAAAGCGATCTTAAGGGCAAGAAAAAGAAAAAATCTGAAAAAGCCCCGTTGATCGGCAAACCTGGCGAAGTTGTGGTCAGTCGGCGTTTGTATCGCAGCGGCCAGAGCGAATATCTCATCAATGGCCGCGTTGGCCGTCTTCGCGACATTCAGGAGATGTTCATGGGCGTTGGGCTGGGCCCGGACTCTTACGCGATCATCGAGCAGGGCCGCATCGGCCAGATTCTCGCCACCAAGCCCATGGAGCGTCGGGCCATCATTGAAGAAGCTGCGGGCGTGACCAAGTTCAAAACCAAAAAGCGTTTAAGCGAAGCCAAGCTCGAATCTTCGAAGCTGAATCTGGCGCGCGTGAACGACATTGTGGTTGAAGTGGAGAAGCAACTCGCTTCACTGAGGCGGCAAGCGGCGAAGGCTCGTCGTTACTCTGAAATTCGCGATCAAATGCGCGGAATCGTGCGTCAGATGCTCGCCGGCAAAGCGCGCGAATTGGACCAGGAAGCGGAACGGCTGGGCGCGCGGTTGGCGGAGCTGACTGCGGCAGAAACACAGCACGCACAGGCCATTCACGAGCAGGAAGCCCTGCAGGATCGCCTGACACAACGAATTTACGCGCTCGACGGCGAATTGCGTCAGAACCAGAACATGCTAAATCAGACGGCGCTCGAAGTGGATCGCAGCGAAAACCGGATTGCGTTCAACCAGACCCGCGGCAGAGAGCTTGCCGGCCGCAACGAGCAAATCGTGATGGAGCGGGTGGCGCTTTCCGCGCAAGCAACGGAATGGGAATCGCGTCATCTGGCCGAACGGCAGGCCGTCGAAACAGTACGTAGCGAGTCGATAACCCTGCGTGCTCAAGTTGAGGAACTGGCCGGCCGCGCAACGACCCGAGCATCGCAAATCGGCGAGTCTGAGATGCGGATGGAGAGTTTGCGCCGCGCCGCAACGCAAGCCGGCGAAAGCTTGTTGCAGCTTCACGGCGAACAGAAGCAAGCGGAAGAAGCGCTCGTTCACCAGAGCGACGCTCTGCGCCGCAACGAAGCGCGCGAATCGGCACTCCTGGAATCTTCCATTCGCGTGCGCGATGATGCCGAACGCGCCGCACAAGATTGGCAGAACTCACTCAACCAACTGGGTGGCTTGCAGCAGAGCATCGTCGAACTGCAAAAAGTCATCGCCGAACTCCGCCAAAAGCGCGAAGAGATCGGTGCAAAAGCAGATTCCCTGCGCGGTTCCCTGGCAAGCGTTCGCGCACGCCATTCCACCTTGACGCAGATCCTAAACGACCACTCCTACACCGGCGAATCGGTGCAAAAGTTGTTCGCCGCCAACGAACGCAGCGGTGGACGGAATTTCTGTGCCGTGGGCGTGCTGGCAGATTACGCCGAAGTTCAAGAGCAACACGAAGCTGCCTTCGAGCAATACATGCGTGACGAACTGGAATACGTTGTCGTCGAAACGTACGAACATGCTCGTGCTGGCGTTTCCATGCTGCGCAATGAGGTTGGTGGGCGAGCTACATTCTTCGTCGATTCCCTACGCAATCTGCGTTTGGAAGAGTATGAGCCCATCGTCCATTTCCGTTCCGAAGATGGGGTCATTTCCCGGCTCGATAAATTGGTAGAGTTCCGCGATCCGCTCGGTCCCGCCGCCAAACAATTTTTACCAAGACTGCGCTCAGGCTACTTGACCGAAAACGCGGTGACTGCGGAAAAGCTGGCTCGCGAGTACCCACAATATGCATTCGTCACTCCCGAAGGAACCTGCTATCAGGGTCGCATGGTAACCGGCGGCAAGCCCGATGAAGCGGGGCCCTTGGGGATGAAGCGCGAATTACGTGCGACGGAAGCGGAACTGGCGCAACTGGAGAACGGTTCCACCGCGATGCAAGCGGAATTGAAGGCTGTGTTGGCGGAACTACGCACCAACGAACAAGTCCAGGACGAATTGACGATGCAGCATCGAGAAGCGGAGCGAACTTTGTTTGGCGCGAAGCACCGGCACGAGCAGATGCAAAGTGAGCTTGCACGGCTTGGACTCGATCTGGCCGTTTGCCAAAGCGAGCTCGTCCGCGTGCGCAAGGAAATCGACACCGTGCAGCAGCGCGCGACGCGAGCCCAGATGCAGCACCAGACGGCCGCGACGAGCCGCGACCAGGCGGAAGCCGAAAGCGCTCGGTTAGCGGAAGAAGTGACGCAACTCCGCATCGCGGTGCAAGCCGAACAAGAGCAGCTAACCACGGCTAAATCCGAGCTAGCGGCCATGAACGAACGGCTGGCCTCCGCTCAAGTGACGACTGAGCGACTGGAGGAAGAGAAGCACGATCTCGAACGCAGAGAAGCTGCTCTGGTACAGCAAGAGGCGTCGATCAGCGAAGAAACCGAGCAGATGATCAAGCAGAGCGAAGAACTCACGGGGCAGCTCACGGTTCTGCGAGCCGAAAAGGTTCGCCTGGACGAGAACCAGAAGCAACTTGAGGCGGAATGGGAAGCCGCACGCACTCGCGTTACCCAGGTAGAAGACCACCTGCGCATGGCTCGGCAAACGCTTCAAGAGATGCGGGAAGAGCGCGGCCACTTCGAAATCGACAAGGCTCGCAACGATTCCGATCGCCAGCACCTGCGCGAAACCTGTCTCGCCGAAGTGAATGCCCAGCCGGAGGACTTGATTGCCTCGGAGACCGCGTTCATGTCTGGCGAAGAGCTGGCCACCGCCGAAGCCAGTTATCAGGAGATGAAACAGCGGATCGAAAACATGGGCGCGGTGAACATGATGGCGCTCGAAGAGTTCGACGAATGCCAGCAACGGTTCATATTCCTGACGCGCGAGCGCGACGACTTGCTGCAGTCGATCACAGACACACAGCAGGCCATCAAGGAACTCGACTTGATCACAAAGGATCGCTTCGAACAGGCTTTCGCCGCCATCAACAGCAATTTTACCGCCGCCTTCCAGACAATTTTTGGAGGCGGTACAGCAGAGATGCGCCTCACCGAGGCAGACAGTTCCGGTGACGCGGGAATCGACATCGTCGCTTCACCTCCAGGCAAGCGGCTGCAAAACGTTTTGCTGCTTTCAGGCGGGGAGAAGGCTATGACGGCGCTTGCCTTGCTGATCGCTATCTTCAAATATCAGCCGAGCCCATTTTGTATCCTGGACGAAGTTGACGCGCCTCTGGACGAAGCGAACGTTGGACGCTTCACTCGGCTGATCAGCGACATGAGCGCGCAAACTCAATTCATCGTCGTCACACATAACAGGAAAACCATGGAGACCGGCAGCGTGCTATACGGAGTAACCATGCAAGAGCCCGGCGTTTCCAAGCTCGTCAGCGTCCGTTGGGAAGGCGACACAACTCCTTCGCAAAAACGCAAAACCGCCACCGCCGCCTAACTGCTGTAGTGGCCGGTCTATAGATCGGCCAAATTTTTCGAAGCTTCCTTCAAAAAATAGACACGGTTCCTCCATCAGTTCTTACCGTCAACTCTTCGGTCAAAAAGTGATCGGTAACATTGACTTCGCCATCCGCTGAGTTAGAATGCCAGTCGCTTTGTCAGGGGATTGGTTCCGTGGCTGCAAGTCCTGCAACAAAAACAATTCGCGAAACAAATTTCGCCGGTGTTTCGCCTGTCGCGCGCGGGAAGGTCCGCGACATCTACGATCTGCAGGATCGTTTGCTAATCGTCGCTACCGATCGACTATCTGCCTTCGACGTAGTCATGCCCACGCCAATTCCGGACAAAGGGCGCGTTCTAACACAGCTGTCCTTATTCTGGTTCAATCTGTTGCACGACGTTATTCCCAACCACGTCCTCAGCTCCACTTGCTTCCCCGCTCCGTTCAATCAATTCGCCGAAGACTTGGCGGGCCGGTCGATGGTTGTGCGCAAAACCAAGCCCCTGCCCATTGAATGCGTAGCGCGAGGATATTTGTCCGGCTCCGGATGGAGAGAGTATCGCTTGACGGGAAAAGTTTGTGGGATTGCCCTACCTCCGGGCCTGAAAGAATCAGACAAGCTGCCAGAACTGATCTTCACGCCTGCGACTAAGGCCCCTTCCGGTCATGATGAAAATATTTCCTTCACGCAAGCCACTGAAATCATTGGCAAGTCGCTGGCCGAGAAGGTACGCGACGTTACTCTGGAAATCTATCGCCGCGCCGCAGCGTACGCGGAGCAACGTGGAATTCTGCTGGCGGACACGAAATTCGAATTTGGCCTACTGAACAACGAACTGATTTGGATCGACGAAGCGCTGACGCCCGACTCCTCGCGCTTCTGGTCGGCCGCTCAGTATCAACCCGGCGGCGCCCAACCTTCTTTTGATAAACAATTTGTGCGCGACTACCTCGAGCATATCCAGTGGCCTAAGACAGCACCCGGTCCCGTTCTGCCCCCGGACGTGGTCGCGGCAACGCGTGCCAAGTATAGGGAAGCATTTCGCATCCTGGTCGGACACGAATTGGATTAGCAGGCCGGCCCCATCAAATACAAAACTCAGTGGTTGGGAGAGTGCAGTCGTGAGAGATCAATTGGAAGGGCTGGTCGTTCAGATGGTGGAGCGTGGCATTTTGTTTGACGAAGCTGTAGGCGAATTTGAAAAGCGGTTTATTAAGCGAGTGCTCGAACGCACCGAGGGCAATCAGTCGCGCGCCGCAGTGGTGTTGGGAATCCATCGCAACACCCTTAGTCGTAAGATCAGCGAATACAAGCTCGATCACCGCCGCGGGAAATCGCGGTAGGCAGGTCAGTCTTACGCTAGCTGCCGGGTTTTTAGGCCCGGCAAGTTTGTCTGATTTGCCGAGGAAAAAGACAACGAAGTGGGCCTTTTTCGATTACCCTAGGATGGTTTCTTTGCTGCTGGTTTCTTAGCCGCAGGCTTCTTGTTATCCTTCGGCAAATCCTCTTCATTCACCTTGGCCTTATCCCAATGGAGCATGAAAGCCGGCTCGGGATCATAGGACACCAGCGTGCCGGTAAAACGCACGGGATTGCCCTTCTCGAGCTTCGCGGCATCCGGTTGGCCAACCACCTTTACATCCATGTTTGGCGTGGTAGCGGCATCGAATTCTGCGTCGCTGGTAACGAATGCGGTCTTCAATTGCGTTGATTCCGTGCCCGGAGTGACTTCAATAATCTTTCCGGGCACATCGGGGAATTCCAATCCGCAAGAAGCGGTCCAAGTCAGCTTGGCCTTATCGCCACCAGCCTTCAGATCAGTCACCACGGAAGCGATGGTCATGTCCTTCTGCGCAGCTGTGAGTTCCGCGCTGCTGTAGAGTTTGTAGCTTGCAGGACGATCCGTCGAAGTGGATGCGAGTTGCAGCAGTTCATTCAGTTCCGCATCGGTCAGGGCGTCGCACACCGTGCCGCCCTGATAAGCTGCCACCAGTTTGCGAAGGTATGTCTTCACTTGCGTCGATTGCTGTGCGTTGGCGTTCTTGGAGCTTGCCGCGCGCGCGAAATACCACAGCGCGTCGAGCTGCTGCGGCGGGTTGCTGGCCATGTAGGCTTTCCCAAGGCTGTAATTGGAGGTCAAGTCGTCGGGAGTTATTGACAATACAGTCTTGTAGCTCTCGATGGCACCTGGATAATCCTTGGCGGCCATGGCCGCATTCGCGGCGGTTCCATTAAAAAAGATAATCGACTGCTTCTTCTGCTCGTTGAACTTCGCTTCATCCACACCATCGGGCTTGGAAACCGCGTCTACGGCCTTTACACCAGCCAACGCAGCGGCACGAGCCGCCGTAGCCGTCGCGGCGTCCGGGTTCTGAATATTGTTGTAGGCATAGGCGCGAACCGAATAGGCTTCGTATTTTTCCGCCGGACTGGCCTTGTCGCCGAGCGCGATCAGCTTGTCGCAATATTCGATGGTCTTGGGGAAATTCTTCTGCCCGCCGTAATTTTTATAATAGAGGGGGTAAATATAGTTCAGCAATGCGGAGTTCGGATACTTGGATAGGAAATCATCGAGCAACTTGATTTGTGCGGCAGGATTCTTTTCTGCTGCTGCCGCTTGATAGGCATTGTACTCCGCCATCGTATACTTCTGGCCACCTGCCGCTCCGCCGGCGTCCTGCCCCTTCACTACGACAACCGCTATACAAAAGAGGCTAAGCAACGCAATGAAAGCCGTGCGCGCCACTCGACGTGTTACGTTCATTCCCTTTTCTCCTTGCCGCAACTACGTGTTTAGGATAACTAACCCGCCTGAGTTGGAACTCTCACGGATTGCCTGGCCTGACCTGGACATCTTCATTCCGTTTGCCTGAAACCTTGAAATTATAGGTGTAGCGGATACCGATTCGCAAGCCGATAACTGCTCTATGTAGTTCACTCTACCACTGCGCTCTAGAAATTGTAGTGACTCCAATTTCTACTGTGCACCGGTCCGCCTCCTGAGGGTTTCGGCATTGTAGGAGTATGATGAGTGTCGCATAAAAAACGTGGCTTGCGCGAGGCGTAATAGCTATGACTTCCATAAATCAAATCAATAGTGGCTCTAGCGGCCGTGAACTGGCCGGAAGGACAGCGCTCATCACCGGAAGTTCCCGCGGTATCGGTAAAGCGATCGCCCGTAGGTTAGCTTCGCTAGGCGCAGCGGTGGGGCTCTCTGGGCGTGATGAACTCGCTTTGCACACTACCGCCAAGGAACTTGGCAGTGGCGGCGCCAAGGTTTTCGCCTGGGCCGCTGATGTTCGGCAAAGCCGCGAGGTACATGCGCTGGTCGAGGCGACCAGATCCCAACTGGGCCCGATCGACATTCTCGTCAACAATGCTGGCATCGGCCTGTTCGGCCCCACCCATGAACAGTCGGAAGAGGATTGGGATCTTTTGCTGAACACCAATCTGAAAAGCGTATTCCTGGTCTCGAAGGCCGTCGCGCCCCAAATGATCGCTCGCAAATCGGGCGACATTATCAACATCAGTTCGCTTGCCGGGAAAAATACCTTCGCTGGTGGCGGACTCTACTGCGCTTCCAAATGGGGGCTGCTCGGCCTGACGGGTTGCATGGCGGAGGATCTGCGTGCCCACGGAATTCGCGTCTGTGCCGTCTGCCCCGGCACTGTGGCGACGGAATTCTCGGGCAGAGGACCCAAGGACGCGAGCAAGGTTCTCACCGCGGAAGACGTGGCACACGCTGTTGCCATGATCGCCTTGCAAGGGCCGCAAAGTTTCATCAGTGAAGTCCACTTGCGCCCGGTCGCGAAGCCATAGGCAAGCTGGGGTGATCGCTGGAAAACTTTCGTCTTGACAATAGTTGTTATCACGACTATTATCGGACCCATGAAATCTCCTGCCAAGCAGGAATCCTGTGGAGCAGTCGCAAACGAGGATCGCCTGTTTGTCGCCATCCTCAAGTCCGCCGATTCCCTTTCCCAGGAGGCCGAACACCTCATCAAATCGCACAACCTGACGATGGCACAGTACAACGTGCTGCGCATTTTGCGCGGTGCAGAACCCCAGGGCTTGTTATGCCGTGGCATCAGTGAACGAATGATTTCGCGCGATCCGGATATGACTCGCTTGCTCGATCGCATGGAAATGCGCGGATTGATTACCCGCGAACGCCAAAAGGACGATCGCCGAGTCATCGTGACCCGCATAACCGGTGAAGGCTTGGCTTTTCTCAAAAAACTGGATCAACCGGTCCGCGAACTCCACAAGCGTCAATTCGCCCATATGAAATCAGGGCGAATGAAGGCACTGGCAGAGCTGCTCGAGGAAGTTGTGATGCGTGAATCATCTGCGTAGTCGCGAGCATCCAATATTCAATTCTGCAAGATGGAATTTCAAGGAAGTCAAACCAAAGCGGAGGCAGCAATGAAACTAATTCAATGGGCAGCAGGAATTGGACTAGCAGCAGTTCTCGCGGTTTCGGCCAATGCAGGCACCAGCACTTGGCAAATTGATCCGAAACACTCTGACGCGCAGTTTGCGGTCACGCACTTGATGATCTCGACCGTTCGCGGCGAGTTTCACAGCATCAACGGCACGGTGGTTCTCGATGACCAGAATATCTCCAATTCGAGCGTGAACGTCACAATCGATGCCACGACCGTCGACACGCGGGAACCTGCACGCGACAGTGACTTGAAGAGCCCTAACTTTTTCGACGTCGCCAAGTATCCCACGTTCACATTCAAGTCGACCAAGGTTGAGCAAGTGGCACCGGGAAAGCTGAAAGTTACTGGCGATTTGACGGTGCACGGCGTTACCAAGTCCGTGGTGCTCGATGTGGAAGGCCCCAAACCCCCGGTGAAGGATCCCTGGGGGCTTACACGTTCAGCTGTCAGTGCCACGACCAAGATTAACCGGAAAGACTTCGGTTTGAATTGGAGCAAGACGATGGACAACGGCGGCGCGATTGTTGGCGACGACGTGAACATTATTCTAGACGTCGAAATGGTTCAACCGCCGGCCGCAAAGTAGTTTTCTTAAAAGAGGTAAGGCGGGCTGGCCGCAAGGGCAATTCTAAGATTCAAGAAAGCTTTGAGGAGTACATCGATGTTCAAACCAGCAAAGACGGAATATCCAGTCCACTCACTCGTTGAAAACCGCTGGAGCCCACGGGCCTTCTCGGATAAACCGGTTTCCCACGAAATTCTGCGCAGCCTGTTTGAAGCAGCGCGCTGGGCTCCATCGAGCAATAATGAGCAGCCTTGGGCCTTCCTGGTGGCAACAAGTGACCAGCCGGAACACTTTGAGAAGGCGCTCGGCACTTTGGTTCCGGCCAATCAGGTTTGGGCCAAGCGCGCCCCGGTGCTGGTCATCGCCGCTTCCGAAATGGAATTCGCCCGCAACCAACAGCCCAATCGCAACGCCTTCTACGATACGGGTGCGGCCGTTGCGCATCTGACGAGCGAAGCCACCTCGCGAGGGCTTTTCGTGCATCAGATGGCAGGATTCGATCCCCAGAAAGCCAAAGAGCTGTTTCACATCCCGAAGGGTTGGGAACCTATCGCTGCCTTTGTCATCGGCTATCCGGGCGATCTTAAGGAGCTCCCGGAACAATTGCGCGAACGAGAGGTGGCTCCTCGCACGCGCAAACCGATAAAAGATTTTGTGATGTCTGGCGAGTGGGGCACACCAGCCCAATTTTTGTCCAACTAACTCCTACCAATCTTGCGATGGATTGAAAGGTTGTGCTTGATGCACGGCATGTTGGAATTTATTTTGCGCCACGGTTACCTGGTACTTCTGGCCTGGGTATTTGCCGAACAAGCCGGCCTGCCGATCCCTTCCATTCCTTTGCTCCTGGCTGCCGGCGCATTAGCGGGTGCAGGCAAGCTGAATTTTTTGATTGCGCTTCTAGCGTGTCTATCAGCGGCCCTTACCGCCGACACCATCTGGTACCAACTCGGTCGCACACAGGGAATCAAGATCCTTCAGCTTCTCTGCAAGATTTCGCTCGAACCAGATTCCTGCGTCCGACGCACCGAAGGACTGTTTGAAACTCAGGGTGCTCGTTCTCTGCTCTTCGCGAAATTTCTTCCGGGCCTCAACGCCGTCGCCACGCCCCTGGCTGGAATCTTTCACATGCGGTTCCGGAAGTTTTTGCTTTTCGATGCACTGGGCTCGCTGTTCTGGGCCGGAACATTTTTGGGGTTCGGGTATGTGTTCAGCAACCAGATTGAAAAAATCGCCCAACAAGCAGAAAGTTTGGGACGTGGACTCTTTGTTTTGCTGGTTAGCGCCCTGGTGGCTTACATCCTTTACAAATTTGTTACTCGCCAAAAATTCCTAAGGGATCTCCGCGTTGCCCGCATCACTGTCGACGATCTGAAGAGGAAGATCGATGAAGGCGAAGAGCTCACGATATTTGATCTTCGTCATTCACTGGATTTTGAAGCTGACCCCGAAACGATTCCTGGCGCGTTCCGCATCGATTCCAGCGAGTTGCAGGAAAAAGGCGAGACCCTGCCTCATGACCGCGAGGTCATTCTCTACTGTACTTGACCAAACGAAGCCACCAGCGCCCGTGTGGCGCTGCTGCTCAGGAAAAAGGGCATCAAGAATATTCGTCCTCTCGAGGGCGGCTTAGCGGCATGGCGCGAGCGAGGCTATCCGCTCATTGTCAGTTCAAAAACTGATTCCGTGCCCTGATTTTTCTTGAAAGCAAGAGAGCAGAGAGATAGGAGCGTGAAGGCTACACGCTTCCTCGCCCTGGTGGAGGGGGCTTCAGGCCGCCCTCCCTGGATTTCCCATGTCCGACAGACTACATTCGCGGCAGCACAATTCCTTGCTGAGCTTGATACTTTCCCTTTTTATCCTTGTAACTGATCTCGCACTCCTCGTCGCTCTCAAAGAATAAAACCTGACAAAGCCCTTCATTCGCATAAATCTTTGCGGGCAGCGGCGTGGTGTTGCTGATTTCCAAGGTTACAAATCCTTCCCATTCCGGTTCAAACGGCGTTACATTCACTATAATTCCGCAGCGTGCATAGGTGGACTTTCCCAGGCAAATGGTCAGCACATTTCGAGGGATGCGGAAATATTCAATCGACCGGGCCAGTGCAAAGGAATTGGGCGGAATCAAGCAAACCTCACCTTTATAGGCCACCAGCGACCGCGCATCGAAATGCTTCGGATCCACAATCGTCGAATTCACATTGGTAAAGATTTGAAACTCATCGGCAACGCGAATGTCGTAACCGTAGGACGACACGCCGTAACTGATCACACCTTGGCGGATCTGCCGGTCCGTAAACGGTTCAATCATCTTGTGTTCTAGCGACATGCGGCGGATCCAGTGGTCTGGCTTTACAGACATCCAATTCCTCCCGAAGTAAAATGAAACGATGTATAGTCTTAAGGGCTAAGAGTTTAGTAGAGGGGGAACGTCTTGACAACCGCGGCCTCACACTCTAGCATCGGGCCACGTAATTTCGGAGGACGGCGTGATTAAGCTGGACATCGTAAACGCAGTCGTAGCGAAAACGAATATCAGCAGAACCAAAGCGGAGCAGGCCGTCGAAACGGTCTTCGAATCCCTCAAAAGCGCCATGGGCCGCGGGCAGCGCATCGAGCTGCGTAAGTTTGGAGTTTTTAGCGTTAAACCGCGCAAGACCGGCATCGGCCGCAATCCGCGCACCGGCGAAGAAGTCAGCATTCCACCGGGCAAGGCTGTGCGTTTCAAGCCCGGAAAAGAATTGCAAGGACTTGAAGACGCTCCGGCAGCACATACCACACCTGAATCCAAGTAGAATTTTGTGACCAATCCGGAAACAGAACAGCGCATTCCCGCCTATCTCGCCCCCAACCCCTGGCGGAATTTCTCCGCGAACAGCGCGTATTACGCGACGGTCCGCCCACGTCCATCCACGCGTTCGCTGGTACTG
>DATFZN010000045.1:0-32829 GCA_035314425.1 Candidatus Acidiferrum sp.
GGGCCGCTCTTGGGCGATGAAGGAAGCGCATACGATATAGGCAAGCGAGCGGCTATCTCTGCGCTGCGCCAGTATGACCGCACTGGCACGACCTCGGGGATTGGCGCAAAAATCCTGAAAGAGCTGCGGATGAATAATTGGGAGGAATTTCAGACGCGCGTTCACGCAGTGCCAGACGATGTCTTTCCCAGAATTTTTCCGGTGATTGGTAAAGCCGCGGATGAAGGAGACGCAAATGCGCAGGAATTTCTGCAACTGGCTGCAGCCGAATTGGCTTGGCTGGTGAACGATTTGGTGGATCGGCTCGATTTGCGCGAGCAGAAGTCTTTGCTGGTGAAGAGCGGCGGCATTCTCCATCGCTCGAACTACTTTGATGAACAGGTGAACCATCGGCTAAGAGGTGTGGCGCCGCGCGCTGAATTTGGTGCGCTGGCGATGACTGCGTCGGAGGCAGCCGCGCGCATAGCCCTGCGACTGCTGAATAAGCATGGAGGAGAGAAAAGCGACCGTGGCGAACCTTGAACAAGAGATCGAACGCGCGCAGACTTGCCCGCCCGACGAACTCATTGACTTCGTCTACCACCGTGCGCCGGAGGTTCTACTCGCCTTGCTACGGAATCCAAATGTTGACGATGCTAAATTGTGTTTGCTGCTAGCGCGAAAGGACCTGCCGGTGGAGTTTTTAGTAGGAGTGGGATTGCGAAAGAATCTGCTGAAGAGCTACGCCGTCAAAAAAGCGCTGCTGTTTCATCCTCGAACTCCCCGGTTAATTGGCTTGCGGCTGTTGCGCGACATTTACTTGATGGATCTGGTGCAGTTCGCGCTGTCGCCATCGGTATCGGTCGAACTTAAATTGCAGGCGGAAACGCAGATCATTGGACGTATTCCGCAGTTGCCGCTGGGACAAAAGATTACTTTGGCTCGCCGTGGGCCGGGCCGAGTTGCCAGTGCACTGATTGCCGAAGGGCATCCGGAAGTTTTGCGTGTGGCTCTAGAGAATCCGTTTTTGACTGAGGCGCATCTGCTGAAGACGCTAGCGCGCGAAAAAGTCCCATTGACCGTGGTGCAGTCACTCTGCAGGCACGCGAAATGGTCGCAGATGTACAACGTGCGGATGGCCCTGGTGCGCAATCCATCGGCACCATTGGCAACAGTGCTGGCATTTCTGACGGAACTTACGGTGAACGATCTAAGAGAACTGGCTTCGCCGGGGATCGTACCGGAGAGTTTGCGGAAATATCTTCAGGCGGAAGTGCAGAGAAGGATGCACACGCCAAAAAATTATCCAAATTTGAAAAGTTAAGCAACATTCAGAAAGAAGCCGTGGGACAGGCACACACCCCCGAGGCCGCTCTGGGTTTTTGCTTCGTCTTCAGCGCGAAGCCGGCCGATAAAGGATTACCCTTACCTTCTCTAAGGTAATTAAGCCTCCATCGACCATCTCATCCAGATGTGGCAGGATTTCGTCAAGTCGCTCTTGCGATTCAATCACTTCCAATACGATTGGCAGATCTTGTGAGAGCCGTAGCAGTTTGTCGGTATGATAGACACTGGAGCTTCCAAATCCCGCAACACCCCGCAATACCGTGACGCCGGAGAAATGTTTTTTTCGCAATTCTTCAACTATCGCTTCGTGCAGCGGCTTCCCATGCCACTTGTCGGATTCCCCAATGTGAATGCGCATCAAAGTACGTTCGCCTTCAAATTTCTGATGAGGCATGATGTCCTCCTAAAAGCGGCCAGCCAATCGAATCCCGGCAACCGACAATATCAATCCAAACACTACACTTGCGGCGACATAGGTGGTAGCCCATAGCCACTCGCCGGCCTCCAGCATCTTGGCCGTCTCCCAACCAAAACTGGAAAACGTGGTGTACCCGCCGAAAAAGCCGATGGCGATGGCCATGCGCAGTTCCGGCGAAACGATCATGCGATTCAGCGTGATTTGCCCGATCAATCCTAAAAAGAAGCAGCCTGTAAGGTTAATCAGCAGAGTTCCGTAGGGAAACGTGCTAGCCATTCTGGTCTGCACAAGGCCCTGCAGGCCATAGCGCGCGAGTGTCCCAATTGCACCGAAAACAGCGATTAGCAGTAGTTTCACTGTTTCTCCATTTTCCGCTGATGTGCACGGAGAACAAAAAACTCCTGGTGCCACAGGGCAGCCAGGAGTCATCAGATCCAGCAAATAACGCCGGAGCGGTTTCGGCGAACTCCATCGCCTTCGAAGTTCCGTCCTCAGTCTAACCGCGACGATTCAAGGTTCGCAACAAAGAAACAGATCAGCTTTGGGGAATTGTGCTCTGCAGAGCTTGGGCAACTTCGGCGGGCGTCCATTTGTTGTCGGAGTAATAATTTTCAATTTTGCCTGTTGGTCCAATCAGCGTGGTGCTCAGAGAGTGAACGATTTGCGCTCTGTCAGGTTGATACTCGAGGCCGAAAAAGTATGCAATCTGTGGCAGATCCTTCATAGCGGGCACTGCGAATTGCCAATCGGCAGGCGCGTCAAGAGAAACGGAGCGATTGTAGATTGAGGCGTAGTGCTTCAGGATGGCAGGGGTATCGTGCTCGGGATCGAAACTGATGCTGAGAAACGCAGTTTTCTTCAGCGTATCTGGACTCTTGCGCAAGATCGCCTGTATCTGTCGAAAATTTTCATTCATGCGCGGGCAGAATTCGGGCAGCGGGCAACGCGTGTAAATAAAAGTCACCAGCAAAGTCTTACCCAGGTAATCGCGAATCTGAATCGGCTTGCCATCCTGACTCACAAAAGCGAAATTGGGGACCGATTCGCCTCTTTCCGATAGACGCTGTGAATTTCCAGGCGAAGGTTTTCCGTCGCCCTTACTCACCAACACAATATTTTCCAAGCGGCCTTTGTTGTCGGAAACGAGCAGATCGGCGGTGATCTTGTCTCCCGGTCCTAATTTCTCAATTTGCTTCGGGTCGGCGACCATGTAACTCATGGTCATGGCGGGCATCATTCCGGGAATATCGCCGTGCCTGACGGTGATCAGTTGCCGTTCAGGATTCGCCGAAATCACCTCCGCCTGAATCGGATAACGCTTTTCCGGCGCGGACTGACATCCCACACTGAAGCCGCCGCTTATCACCAAAAGCAAAACCAAAAATTGATTGCAATTCACTGTTGCCCCTCAATAGTGAAAACGATAGCGGAATTCCGCGTAGATTTGACGCGGCGCGTTCCAGTGGAATCCTCCGAATGTCAGGCTATTGTCCAATTCCACGCGTTCGTTGGTCAAATTCAGCACGGTGAAGGAAAGGCTGTATTTTTCTGCGAAGGTTTTTCCGACGGAAATATCCAAGTTCGTGTTAGCGGGTAGATAGGCCCCAGGATATTGTGAATCGGGAAAGCCGTTCGTGAATCCCGAACCGTAATACACATTGAAGGAAGCAAAGGATTGCCAGGGGAGAGTGGCATTGAATCCAACGTTTAGAGTGTTTCGCTGATCGTGGTCAACCGGGTTATATCCCGGGGGAATGTAAAGCGGGCACGAGGGCGTCACCGGCGAGGGGCAGATCAAGCCACCGGTGATGGGTGCAGTCGCCAGCGCGATTTGGTTCGCATAGGCAAGGTGGAATTGACCGC
The DNA here is from genome assembly GCA_035314425.1 of Candidatus Acidiferrum sp. Lineage (GTDB taxonomy): Bacteria > Acidobacteriota > Terriglobia > Acidiferrales > UBA7541 > Acidiferrum. The sequence goes on from DATFZN010000045.1 coordinate 3,608, forward strand.
GATGCCAGAGTCTGGGAGAACGCAGCGTGAGCTCCCACGTTTGGATCAAGGCGGCTTGCCAGGTGATCGGCCAGAACAGATTCGATTCTCCAATGTTGTTGTGGTCAAGCCAGTTTTGCGCCGTGGTTTGGAAATGATCGGCATCCAGAGCCCACCTGCGAAATGGAATCGTCACGCCGAACTGATACTCCTCATCGCGTTCGCCATGCAGTGGTGCAAACGTTAGATTTTGACTATTCGCAAGATCCAACAAAGGCCCGGTGGCCGTCAACAGTGGAGGCGGCTGGTAAAAATGCCCGTAGAAAGCGTGAAAGATCCAGTTGATCTTTGGAATTTTCACGGCAATTCCAAACCGCGGATCTACCGTGCCTTCCGTGATGTTAGCGGTAAAGTGCGATTGACGAAAGCCGGCAATCAACGTCAACCATGGAGTCACCTTGAACTTGTCACTCAAAAATACTTCCTCGAGTCCACCAGTGATGGAAGCCGAAGACGCTGGGAAGTTCTGACACGGCGGAACGCAAGGCTGAAACACGTTATTGAAGTAGTTGCTCTGATTTTGCGCGAACCCATACAACCCTGCCTCGATGTCATTTTTCCACATGCTGGCATTCACGCTGGCCTGTACTCCACCGTAATTGGAAGTTTGATCTACATTCGTCGCCACGGGTATGTCGTTGGGTGAAGCCTGGTAGCTGGCCTTGGTGTAGTGATAAAACGGAGAAACGGTCAAAAGCAGATTCGGGCTGAAAGTATGGATCCAGGAAAACGCAACGTAGGCGTCGGTTTCCTTATCGCTGTCGTTAAGGCCATAGCTTGGATATATCTGGTTGCCGGGCGAGTTCGGATCTGGGTCAATTGGTATTTGATAATTATCCTGGCGCAAAGACGTCACGACGCGAAATTGATTTTGGGAATTTTGGTTGAAGATGAACGATGCAAACCCTCCGTAACCGTTCTGTGCATCGTGAACGACTTCGGAAATGGGGGTTTGCAGGCCGTAATTGCTGCTGTTTCCGTTTACACTGGCGTAGTAGGCGAAGCGCTGTGTGTGGCCACCGAAATTGATTTGGTCGTTGGTCTGATACCAATTTCCCAGACTGACGACGAGTTCGCCTTCGCTATTCCTCTCGAATCCGGTGCGTGGCACGATGTTGAAAATTCCGTATGTGCGATCGCCATATTCAGCTTCGTAGCTGCCTCTTTGAATTTCGAGATAGTCGATATCCTTCGGATCGATCTGCGGTCCCAAATTCGTCGCGATATTGGTATTCGGAATGGGCACGCCATCAATTAACCAATCGACTTGATGGCCTCCGCGCATATGAAGCATATCGTGTGTCACGTAGGCTGCAGGCACGTAATCCGTAATCATCTGCAGCGAATTGGAGCGGTCCGCGCCAGGCGTCTGCGCGATGTCTATACGCGATACCAGCGTCGTCGGCGTTACAGAGTCGACGTTCTCCACAGCATCCGATGGTGCCGCAACGACAATTTCGGTTTGACTAACTGCACTGATCTTGAGCTGAAAATGCAATGCCGGCGAAGATGCGGAAACGACCGTTACCGTTTGCTGCTCGTCTGAAAACCCGGCCTTCGTGACGGTCAGAATGTAATCGCCCACCGGCACCGTTACTATCGAAAATGCGCCATCTTGATCTGTTTGTGTTGTTTGCTGCCAATCGGAAGTGGCGGACTTGATCTTCACCGTCGCATCACCCACCGGACGATGCTGCGGGTCATGCACAACGCCGCGGACGGTGCCAAAAATTGTGGCAAACAGCCCATTCGCAAGGAGAGAAGCGACGATTAGAAAAAGCAAAATTCGTTGAAGCATGTACGGTTTCTCCCAGGGCATGGCGGAAACATTCCGCGGCGGGCCCCGCATTGCAGGCCCGGAATGTGACGAACTTTAGAAAAAGCTATGAGGAATTAACTATGCAGAGAGGTTGGCAGTTCGTGGCGGAGGGGAAAGAGGATCAAACGCTTGCAAAACCTGGGGGAAACGGAGAGTCGAGGTTCCTTCAACCGTCAATTGTGGCAACAGAACGGCCGGTGGCGGCGGCAGCACAAATTGAATCGAGGCCACAAACGAATGGTTCTGCTGGTGGCAGCAAGACATGTCGCAGTCCATTGCCGCGCCATGCCTGGCATGGTCACACTGCATCGGCGCTTCGTTTTGCGCAGGAGCCGCTGCGGCACTTCCTTGTGTTGCGCCCGAATGGCTCTGTGCGAGGCACATCGCTCCATCGCAGCAGCCCAGACCATTTGCTGATAAGGCCGCGGCCCACAGCGGGGTCCAGAGCAGCAGCACCGTCAGCAAGCACACAGCCGCCATGAATCTTTTTGCGGGAGCCGCAGGAGCATAGAGCGATACTTTCATCTGATTGAAGCAAAAGGATACCGCAAAGTTGCGAAATTCCCAATACACCAGAGGCCGCAACGGCGCAGATTCCTAATGTGCCGCCTTCAGCAACCTAATCGTCACCAACCATTTTTCCACCAGCCTCGGCCAATCCGTCACTGGTAACTCGGTGGGCCGCAACCCGTAACCGTGTCCACCCTCCGCGTAAATGTGCAGTTCGGCGGGAACTTTCGCGTCCGCCAGCGCTTGAAAATACACCGTGGCGTTCTCCACGTGCACCGGATCGTCTTCAGCTTGCAGGAGGAACGTAGGGGGTGTCTTGCCGGTAACGTGAATTTCCGAATTGGGCGCGAAGTTCCGCTCGGCGATCGCCAGATAACCGGGATACACGATGACTACGAAGTCCGGCCGGCAACTCATTTGATCTGCCCGATCAAAGGAATCGTAGAGTCGCTGATCGAAGTGCGTACTCAGCGCCGCCGCAAGATGCGCTCCGGCAGAGAATCCCAGCACGCCGATGCGATTCGGATCGATGTGCCACTCCGATGCATACGTTCGAACCATGCCCACGGCGCGCTGCGCATCCTGCAGTGCCGCCGACGAATTCGGATACGGCCCGGAATCGGGCACGCGATATTTCAGCAGCACGCAGGTAATGCCGGCAGAGTTCAGCCACCCGCATACTTCGGTGCCTTCCAGGTCGATCGCCAGGATGCGGTAGCCGCCTCCCGGAAAAACCACGACTGCTGCGCCTGTATTCGCGCCTTTAGGCGGATAGAGAGTGATCGCGGGCGATGAGACATTTCCCAGACGCACGACCGGTTTGCCGGCGATCAAATTGTCCTTGGCAGTCGTCGTGTCCACTTCCGGCTGGGGATTCGAGTTCGCTCCTGGCGCGCCATGCGGCCACAGCGCCAGCGTCGTAAGCCCTGGCTCAGGGGCCCACGCAGCCTTCTGGGCAAACGCGGGGGCAGCGTTGCTGAACACCAGGGCGAGAACAATTAGACAGAAACGCAAGGTCGAGCCTCGAACTTAAGTTCACTCGCGATGAGAGTAGCACGAAACCTCAACGTGGCCGCTCCCTACACCCTGACGACTCGCTTGACTTGCCCGGCGCCCTCCACGCAAACTCAATCTATGGCTCACATTTACATGCAATTTGATTTTTCTAGCGACGAAGAGAAAGCGCAGTTAGCACGCCACAAATTGGAAGTCTGGAAGCAAGCCTTCCGGCTGGACAAAAAGCTACTCTACAAATTTGAACGTAGCGGCGAAGCAGCCACCGCCGAAGAGGCCGAGGGCGAAAAGCCAGAAACTTCCAAGGGGAACTCCAAGAGCAAGCTGGAACCTACCAAAAAGGCATCCAACGTGTCCTTGCTGGTGCGCCTGGGCTTCTCGGGACACGAAAAGCTTTCCGAGTACCGCTGGGTCGAACGTATTCCCACCGAAGAGCCGTTCGTTTCCGCATCGCCGGTCACCATCAAGCATACCGACGCAAAATTCGAGGATATCAAAAAGCGCTTCGAAGACCTGGGCTAGGAAGACCAACAGCAGCGTGCCACCATCCAATTTGGCGCTGCATAGAACCTCGATTTTGTACAGGGAACGAAGGTTTTGTTCAGCAAGGCCGGCACCTTCGGTATAATGAATATTCGCGGACGCAATCGCTCCCATTCCAACTCGAGGACTGACTGAATGGCGTTACAAACCCGCGTTAAACCATCCAAAGCGGAAGCCACCAAGTACGAAGGACTCGACCGAGGCACCCTGATTCGCCTGTACCGCACCATGTTTCTCTCCCGGCGGCTCGACGATCGCGAAATCCAGCTCAAGCGTCAGAATAAAATCTTCTTCCAGATTTCCAGTGCAGGCCATGAGGCCGTTACAGCGGCTGCGGGGTTGCTTCTTCGTCCCGGCGTAGATTGGATTTACCCATACTATCGCGACCGGGCCCTTTGCCTCATGCTGGGGGTCGCGCCGCTTGAGATGCTCCTGCAAGCGGTAGGCGCGAAGGATGATCCTTCCTCTGGCGGCCGCCAAATGCCTTCGCACTGGGGCCACAATCACTTCAATATTGTCAGCAAATCTTCCTGCACCGGCACACAATACGTGCAGGCCGTGGGTGCCGCGGAAGCCACGCTGTATTACGAGCGCCATCCCAAAGCGCTTTTGCAAGCCAAGCAGGCTCCGCTCGGCGAATTTGTCAATCACGAGCCCGAGGAAATTGTGTACGTCTCCTCCGGCGATGGCGCCACCAGCGAAGGCGAATTCTGGGAATCGTTGAACGCGGCCTCGGCGAAGAAGCTTCCACTGCTTTATCTAGTCGAAGACAACGGTTATGCGATTTCCGTTCCCATCGAAGTGCAAACTGCGGGCAGCAGTATCTCGAAGCTCGCCAAGGGCTTTCCCGGTTTGCATATCGCAGAGTGCGACGGCACCGATCCTCTGGAAAGCTACGCAACGTGCAAGGAAGCAATTCAATATGTGCGCGATCGCCGCGGACCTGCGTTGGTCCATGCGCACGTCACGCGCCCGTATTCGCACTCACTTTCCGACGACGAAAAACTTTACAAAATGGCAGAAGAGCGCGAGAGCGAGGCACGCCGCGACCCGCTTTCCAAGTTTTCCCTGTTCTTGATCCGCGAAGGCCTGATGGATCAGAAGGAAATCGAAGCGCTCGAAGCCGAAGTCGATCGCGATCTGCGCGAAGCCACCGATCAGGCGCTTGCAGCGGAAACTCCCGACGGCTCGACGATTTACACGAACGTCTATTCTCCTAGCGTTGATCCGACTTCCGCAACATTCGCTGTGGAGCCAAAGGTTCAGGGCGCGGCTAAAACCATGGTGGAAATGGTCGCGGCCACTTTGAATGAAGAAATGGCCCGCGACGAACGCATCATCGTTTTCGGTGAAGACGTTGCCGACGCCAGCCGCGAAGAAAACTTGCGCTCGGTAAAAGGGAAGGGTGGCGTATTCAAAGCTACCGCCGGCCTGCAGCGCAAATACGGTTCGGATCGCGTTTTCAACACGCCGCTGGCGGAGGCTGCCATTGTGGGCCGAGCCATCGGCATGGCGACCCGCGGACTGAAGCCCGTCGCGGAGATTCAGTTTTTCGATTACATCTGGCCGGCGATGATGCAGATCCGCGATGAGCTTTGCGTAATGCGCTGGCGTTCCAACGGAAATTTCAAAGCGCCCGCGGTGATTCGCGTGGCGATTGGCGGCTACCTCACCGGCGGCGGTATTTACCATAGCCAGAGCGGCGAATCGATCTTCACGCACTGCCCAGGACTGCGCGTGGTCATGCCATCTACCGCGCTCGATGTCGCCGGATTATTGCGGACTGCCATTCGTTGCGACGACCCGGTCATGTTCCTCGAGCACAAACATCTGTATCGGCAGCCCTACAACCGCGCCGAATATCCCGGCGCAGACTATACCCTGCCCTTCGGCAAGGCTCGACTGGTCAAAGAGGGCACCGACGTTAGCATCGTTACCTATGGTGCAGTGGTGCACCGCGCGGAAGTCGCGGCTGCCGCGCTGCTGCGCGAAGGAATTTCTGCGGAAATTCTCGACCTCCGCTCGCTAGTGCCTTACGACTGGGAAGCGATTGCTGCCACCGTCTGCAAGACCCACCGCGTCATCGTTGCCTACGAAGATATGCTGAGCTTTGGCTACGGCGCGGAGATCGCCTCGCGCATTGCGGAAGAACTCTTCGAACAACTGGACGCGCCGATCAAGCGCGTTGCCGCCACCGACACCTTCTGCGGCTACCAACCAAAATTAGAAGACGCAATTCTTCCGCAGACGGAACAGATCTCCAACGTCGTCAGAAAGGTCCTAGAGTATTGAATTCTTTCGCCACCTGAGATAATTAGAGGCTTCTAGCCATGGATGCCGGGCTTCAAACGCTGTTCGAATGTCTGCTTACGGTGCAGTTCGTGGTCGTCGTGGCGCACGATTTGGTAGACATTCCCGGCTGGACGCATGGCAGTCAGGTGCAGGCACTTATTGGCCGACGCAAACTCTTGCTGGTTACACTGATTAACGGCATCTTTCCCGGTTTTGCTGCCGCATTTGCCCTTTTCTATTGGAATTGTTCTAAGCCCCGGTTTGTGCTGAATTATTCGGTGATCTATTGCGCAGGGACAGTCGCCTTCGCGATTACCATGTGGTACGTCCCATACATTTTCGGCGGCAGCAAGAAACAAAAGAGGGACTATGCCGACATATACGCAGGCACACGACAGGTTCTTCCCGCGCGCGGTGACAATCCCCGCGCCAACCTTCTTCACCGTTACTTTCATGCGTTGTTTGCGATCAATCTGGCCTTTGCCTTGGCGTTGCGTCTCGGAAAGCTGTGAAAGACGATGAGAATGGGCAGATTGCTATGGACCAGTACCAGAGGCTGCCTCTTGCCGAGTAAACTTTTTCCTTACCAACCTCGTCTTTACAGTTAGAATCACATTGAGATCGCTCTGTGGAGGTCCGCCATGGTTTGCCAACGTTGCCAGAAGGAAATCGCAGAAGGTTCGAAGTTTTGCTACAACTGCGGCGCTCAACAAGCTGGATTCGCCGACGCAGTGCCGGCGGCAATTCCTGTGCAGAAGCGCCTCATGCGCTCTAGCCGAGACAAGAAAATCGGCGGCGTTTGTGCGGGCCTCGCGGAATATTTTGACATCGATCCCACCATCGTCCGGGTGGTCTGGCTGCTCGCCATTTTCCTCGGCGGTACCGGCTTGCTCCTCTATCTGGTTTTGTGGATCGTCCTCCCGCTGGCCCCGCTCAACGCCCCAGTGGCCGTCTCTCCTGGCCCCATCGCCCAGGTTTAATCTGGAGTCCGGCCGTCCAGTTCGCGCGCGGCAAAACCCACAACGCTCGGTGCTAGGGGATTGTTACACGTCAGCTTTGAGCTTTCCATCCCGCACCAAACGCGAGCCGCATTTAACGGTTCCAGCCTCCGGGTTTTTTTGACGAGGGGCGCTTCTTGCTACTCTCATCGCCGAGGAGCAAATAATCGAACGAGATCGCACCAGCTCCAGTGGTTGCGAGCGCGAAGCAAGCGGCGGCAATGCTAAGTGGAAACTCGTATTCCTTCACGACCAATGCACCCGCGCTGCTGTGTACTTTCCAGATCGCCATTGCCATTTCGGCGGCCAGAGCCAAGGACGTTGGGCGGGTAAATAATCCCACAAATAGCAGCAGCGACCCGAAGCATTCGAGAATTCCTGACACCGTCACAAGATATGCAGGCAAGCCGTGTTGCACGAAAAATTCGTTTATGCTCGCGTCCGCCCGCACCAGCTTGGGATAGCCGTGATAAATAAAAATCAACGCCAAAGTCAGCCGTAATACCAGCAAGCCCAGAGTCTGCAGACTGCTCATGAATTTCATCTGATCCCCCGAAGACGCCCACTACTTTAATTGCGATTGTAGTGTGTAACCAGAAAATCTCCAGCGTGTTTTGCCCTGCTTACAGAACAGACCGCGGAATCAGGTACAATTATCTCGGCTAAATCGGATGCCATGACTCTTCTGAACGCAAAATTTGGCGCCGTCGAGACCCCTCTCGGTGACGGCGCATGAAGCGAAAGCTTCTCGTCGCAGTGCCGCTTCTGTTGGTCGTGGCCCTGCTAGCCTGGATACTCCGGCCGAAGCACGAAGCGGTAGGCGAGGCCTACGTCAGCGAGCGCAGCATCACCCTCTGGAGCAGTGTGGCACAGGTGCGCGCGCCGCTTGGCCTGCTGCTCTATGGTGACCATGTGGAAGTGCTAGCCAAGCGCAACGAGAATGTGAAAGTGCGCACGTCGGGCGGCACAATTGGCTGGGTCGATGGCCGCAACTTGATGGAACCAGACCTGTGGCAGCGCAGCGAAAAACTTCTGAAGCGGGCACAGGCGATGCCTGTGCAGGCGCGCGGGCGCACCAAAGTTTCAACGAACCTACGCGCTAATCCTGGCCGCACGGAACCGCGCATCTATCAGTTCACGCGCGGCGTTCCGGTAGAAATCGTGGGTCGCACGGTAGCCGATTGGGTGCAGACGATCGACGAGAAGGAAGCTCCCAACGCGCCGGAGGAAAGCAAAAAAGAAGATTGGTTCCTGGTTCGCGGCATGGCCACTCGTCCGCCAGGAGAGAACGCCGTGCGCAATTCCGCCGTAAACACCACCACGCAGCCGGGAGATCAGACGATCCCGATTGCCGGCTGGGTCGTCGCTCGCTTCATCACCTTGGATTTGCCGGATGAGGTCCGTGCAGGCGCGGAATCGGCCAACATCCGGCCCGTTGCCTGGTTCGAGCTGAATCGCGTCACCGATGCTGACGGCGACCATCCGCAATATTTGGTTGCAGGCGCGCGCGGTCCGGAGGGTCAGCCGTGCGACTTTACCACGTTGCGTGTCTTCACCTGGTACCCGAAAAAATCACGCTACGAAACCGCGTTCATTGAAAATGGCCTTTGCGGCGCGCTACCCATTAGGGTTGGCAAAGACCCGAAAGGTGAACCCGAATTTCGTTTCCACGAGACGGACACTGCAAAAGAAGAGCGCGTCTACCGCATGATTCAAACGGTAGTCCGCCGAATCCGCGAAGCAGGCTCCGCCAAAAAGCCCGCGGCACACACCACGCGCCATTAGCGTGCAGGGTGGTTTAGAGCTGGTTTCCTGCCCGTCTCGTCCCGAGCTGTGAGAGGAGCCGCGAACGCGGTGTACTTTCCTCCGTGCCCTCTGTGTTACATTCCTTCTGTCTTTTTTCTCCTCCTTCGAGCAACCAATGACCCTCCACATAACCGAATCCGAAGTCCGCCAACTCTTCACGATGAACCTGGCCATCGATGCCGTCGAATCCGTTTCCCGAAAACAAGCCGCAGGCAAAGTGATTGTTCATCCGCGCCACCGCTTCGAGCTCCCCAACAGCGGCTTCTTCCATTACATGGCCGCCATCGACACCGAAGCCGGATTTATCGCCCTGAAGCAGTACACCTACGTGAAGGGCGAGTTGCGATTTTTAGTGTCACTCTATGAGATTTCCACTGGCGCTTTGTTAGCACTGATCGAAGCCGAATACATGGGTCAGTTGCGCACCGGCGCCGCATCGGGCGTGGCCACGAAATATCTCGCGCGGCAGAACGCACAGGTCATGGCCATCATCGGCTCCGGCGGCCAGGCAAAAACGCAGCTCGAGGCTGTAGCTTTTGTGCGGCAATTGCATTCAGTGCGCGCGTACGGCCGCAATCCGGAACGCCGCATAAAATTCTGTGCCGAGATGTCGCAGCGGCTGGGGATTCCCGTGCAGGCCGTGGAATCGGCCGCGGATGCATTGCGTGGTGTCGATATCGTTACCACGGCCACAACGTCAGGAAAGCCCGTTCTGAGCGGTGCAGATTTGCCCCCAAACGTGCACATAAATGCGATTGGAGCCAACCATGCGCACAAAAGGGAACTCGATGATGCGGTGATAGCGAAGGTAGACGTGATGTTCGTGGATTCAATTGAACAATCCAGACAGGAAGCCGGAGATTTGCTCATTCCCTTCGCGCGCCAGCCGGAAAAATGGGCGCAAGTGCATGAATTGGCAGAACTTGTGGGCGGCAAGGTGGCGGGCCGGACCAGCCAGATGCAGACAACGCTGTTTAAATCCAATGGCATTGCCGCCTGGGATTTGGCGTCGGCAATTGTTATCTACGAGGCGGCACGGGACCATCGGCTCGGGTGCGAACTGCCATTTTTCGCGACCCAAAAGCCCTGAAGAAGCCCGCCAACTTGTCCCTTGCACGTAAGTACAGGGGTACGGTTTGTTTCTCAAGAATATCGTGCTCAGGTAAGCACACGGCCTATAGCTTCTAGTACTCACTCTCAAAATTCGAACGTATCCTTACCTCAAATGGTGAGGGTTTCTCGCACAGCCATTTTCTGAGGATAGCCACGCTGCGAATTGCGCAAGGCCAAGTCCTCGAGAATTTTGATGTCGGTTGCCATGGGGGCAGTGAAGCAGAGCCAACCGGCTTTGCCCGCAGCGGCAAGAAGAAATATAAGGAGCAAACCCAGTCATGAAGCTCGAGAATAGAAAATTTTCTTCCGCACTCTTACTTGTCACTTGCTTGGCGTTGGCGGCCTGCAGCGGCGTACCTGGTAGCAATAGCGTCGGCAGTAGCGTTACTGGAGCGGGTTCGTACACGATTGGGGGAACGATCTCTGGACTGACGGGTACCGGCTTAACCTTGCTCGACAACGGCGGGAACAGTCTGGTCGTTCTTCCAGGCTCCACGACCTTTACGTTTACGACGAAGCTAAGCAGTGGCAAAACTTATGCGGTAACGGTTTCCGCACAGCCGACCGGCCCGGCGCAAACCTGCACGGTTACCGCGGGGTCCGGCACAGCGAACGCCAACGTTACTTCTGTCGTGATTGCCTGCACCACAAATCCGGTGACGGCAACGATTGGCGGCACGGTCACAAACCTGGCGGCAAACTCCGCGGTGATTCTGCAGGACAATGGAGGCGACAGCCTCACGGTCATTGCAAACGGACCCTTCCAGTTCAAAACACCCGTAACCGGTCCGACCGACGCATACGCGGTGACGGTTCTGACTCAGCCCACGACTCCCAACCAGATCTGCACGGTCAACAGCGGAAGCGGAACCGCGACCGGCAACGTCAACAATGTCGCAGTCAATTGCGTACTGAGCTATACGATCGGGGGAACGGTAACGGGTTTGGCAGGGACCGGATTAATCCTGCAGGACAGCGCCACTCTCGAACAACTTCCGATCAGTTCCGCAACTGGAAATCAGACATACACATTTACGAAGCTAGTTCCGACCGGAACGCCGTACACGGTTTCCATCTTCGCGCAGCCCACAAATCCGGTGCAGACTTGCGTCGTTACACCAACGACGGCTAGCGGGACAGCGACAGCGAATGTCGTCAACGTCGCCGTGGATTGCCCCGCGGTAACGTTCAGTATCGGCGGGACGGTAGTTGGACTGGCAGGTGTCCCGTCTAATAATGGCCCGGAGACCGACGGCAAGTTCGTCGTCGAGGACGCTTTGGGCAACACTATTACAATCACGGAAAATGGGCCTTTCACATTTGCAACGCCCTTTGCTCTGAACGACCAGTACGAGGTATCAATACTCCACTCACCTGGCACCCAGGGGGAGGGCTGCACAATTTGGAACTATAAGGGTGTGGTAACCGCTAACGTCTCGAGCATCGTACTCGATTGTGCGCATGATGATTGGACCTGGATCGATGGCACGAAAACGGCGGGCACAGCCGTACCTGTCGCACCACAGTACGGTTCGTTCCCAACAACCGTACCAACGACGATTCCGAACCCTTATACCAACACCCCTGGAGCGCGATACGGCGCCGCCGGATGGACCGACCAATACGGGAGTCTCTGGTTGTTTGGTGGCGACGGCTGGGAATTGTCAGGGAACCAGTCGCCTGACACGCTCAACGAGCCAATGAACGACCTTTGGGTTTGCCCGATGACTTTTGATTACTGCCAATGGCAGTTGGTTGGTGGTTATGACCTGGCACCAGATGGATCGGGCAGCACAGTCGGTGCGGATATCATAGCCAACGCTCAGCACGAGGCCCAAGCGGAAGGAGTGTATCCGGGCTTTGGGCTTGTTCCTGGGGCTCGCGTGGGTGCAGCCACCTGGACCGATAGTGCCGGAAATCTTTGGCTCTTTGGTGGGAAAACCCCTGGTGCGAAATTTATCAACGACCTCTGGAAGTACGATATCAGTACCCTCAACCCAACAAACTACACGACTTCTATCGGCCAGTGGACACTGCATGCCGGTTCTACCTTACCTGACCAACAGGGCATTTACACGGGAGCCGCAGGCACCTTAATCCCCGGCGCCCGCGTAAACCCAACTTCTTGGACAGATGCTGCCGGTAATTTCTGGTTATTCGGCGGATATGGCATCGATGGCAGCGGGAATTTGGGCTACCTGAACGATCTCTGGGAATACAAAGGTGGCAACTGGAACTGGATTTCCGGTGGCAATACCAACCTCGCGAACCAGAATGGGGTCTACGGCACGCCCGGGACTCCGTCAGCTTCGAACCTTCCTGGAGGACGCCATGAGGCGGTTGGCTGGGCGGATGCGAATGGAAACCTCTGGCTCTTCGGGGGAGAAGGCGAAGATTCCTTAGGTACGCCAAACGGGATTCTGAATGACCTCTGGATGTACAACATCTCGAGCAATCAATGGACATATGTGATGGGCGCCGTTCAGGGAAACCAGGTCGGCATTGCAAACCAGACCGGCGTTTATGAGCTCCAAACTTCCGTAGGCCCAGTAAATACCACAGCAGCAGCGAATACGTGTGGCCTGCCAGCTGGCTTAACTGTTGGCACCAACATCATTTGTTCTCCTATCGCCACAACAGGAGCCTTCCCGGGTTCGCGCTGGGGAGCAAATGGTTGGACCGACGCAGGAGGAAACTTCTGGCTCTTTGGTGGATGGGGTCTGGATTCAACCGCAACGAACGGTAATGGCGCGCTTAACGATCTGTGGGTCTACACTCCTAACGCTACGCCCGGCCAACCTGGGACTTGGGTATGGGTAAAAGGCTCCAACACGGGCAGCCAGAACGGCATCTACGGTGATCTGCTCCGCCCCTATCAAACCTACTACGTTTGGACGCCCGGAGGGCGAAGCAATGCGACGCACTGGGTCAGCAAGGGCCAGTTCTGGCTCTTCGGCGGTGAGGGCTACGATTCCACGAGTACAACCGGGAACGGCTACATGAACGATATGTGGCGCTATCTGCCGTATCAGGACCACTGAGCAAAATAAAAGCTAGGTGAGCGGATCAAGGGCCAGAGTTGCCGAGGAGTCTTCGGCAACTCTGGCCTTGACACGTTAGCGGCAGCAATCTAGAGTCAAAACGATTCGAACGAACGTTCGAGAGGACGCTTGTGCCAGAGGCACTCCCGACTCCACGGAATAGCGAAGCCAAACTGCAGCACATACTTCGTGTATCTGCGCAGACCTTTGCGGCGCATGGGTTTGAGGGGACTTCGATGCGGGACATCAGCAAGGCGACGGATGTTTCGCTTTCCGGCCTGTACTACTACTTTGACAGCAAGCAACGGTTGCTGTACCTGATCCAGAAAAATGCGTTTACGTCCATTGTCGAGCGGCTTCAGGAACGGCTGGCAGGTAACGCTCATCCTGTGGCTCGGCTGCGCATATTGGTGCAGAACCACATTGATTATTTTCTGTCCCATCCCAATGAGATGAAAGTGCTTTCTCACGAAGAAGGGGCGCTGGAGAGTCCCTTCCGGCAGGAAATCGGCGCAATCAAGAGAAAATATTTTGCGCTGGCGCACAAGATATTTGATGAAGTTGTGCCTGAGGGACCGAATCCTGGTCTGAACGAACGCGTGGCAGTCCTCAGCCTGTTCGGAATGATGAACTGGGTATATCAGTGGCACAAGCCGGGAATTGACCCAGGTGCGGACGAACTGACCGACGCAATTGTTGGAATTTTCCTGCATGGAGTGAGTGCGACGCCCGGCGCAAAATTTATCGACCTGTCGAGACAAGTTCATGAAGAAGTTCATTTGGAATAATCCGCGAAAACATTCATAAGGAAAAAGCTCGGGAAGGAGAGAAGCGAATGGCGACAACGACTGTGGAAGTAAGGCAGCTCATCAAGTATCGCGTGGAAGAAGGCGTAGCAATTTTAGAGATGGATGATCCACCGGCAAATACCTATACCTACGAGATGATGCTGCAGTTGGATAACGCCATTTTGAAAGCGCGGATGGACGAAACAGTGCATGTGATGGTGCTGCGCGGGTCGGGCGAAAAATTTTTCTCAGCGGGCGCCAGCATTCCTATGCTGACCAAGGCCGATCCGCAATTTAAATATTATTTTTGCTTGCACGCGAATGAAACGCTAAACCGTTTGGAACAAACGCCAAAGCTGGTGATTGCAGCCCTCAATGGACATACAGTGGGCGGCGGGCTTGAGATTGCGCTGGCCTGCGACATTCGCATTGCCAAGAAAGAAGGTGGCAAGATTGGTTTGCCGGAAGTGAACCTGGGAGTGCTGCCGGGAACCGGAGGTACACAACGATTTGCGCGCGCGGTTGGGAAAGCGAAGGCGCTAGAGTTGATGGTTACAGGCCGCACGTTCAGCTTTGAGGAAGGGCTCGAAATCAACCTGATCCAGTACATCTACGAAAAAGAGAATTTCTGGGAAGACGTGATGGCGTATGCGAAGCAGTTTTGCCCGCCGAACAAAGCTTCACGCGCCGTGGGCCGCATCAAGCGTTCCGTCGTAACAGGCATGGAGATTCCGTTCGCCGAGGCGCTGGGCATTGAGCGCGAATTGCAGCAATTGTTGTTCACCAGTGAGGATGCTAAGGAAGGGTTGGCGGCGTATGTCGAAAAACGCGCCGCGAATTTCAAAGGGAAGTAAACTAGAGGCGGAGAGACAGCCAACAGAACCCGAATGAAAACCTTGCCTGATTATCTGCGTAAAGGAATGAAACTCGTGATTGTGGGATGTAATCCTACGGAATCGTCGGTGCGCGCCGGCCATTACTATGCCGGGCGCGGGAATCCTTTTTGGCCCACGCTTTATGAAAGCGGAGTGGTGCCGGAGCCGTTTGATTATCCGGACGACCGCCGCATTATTGAATTCGGAATTGGATTAACGGATCTGGTGAAGCGGCCAACAAAAACAATCGAGGAGCTGAAGCGCGAGGATTTTGCCGAAGGGCGAATTGTGCTTTCGCAGAAATTGGAAGAATATGCGCCGCGCGTTGTGGCGTTCAACGGAAAACTTACCTACGAGCAATTTGCCCAACGCAAATGCAACTATGGTTTGCAGAAGGGTTCGCTGTACGGGGCGCAAGTGTTCGTACTCCCTTCGACGGTAGGACAGACCGCGCGCAGTAAGGCCGATAGCGTCAAGCATTTTCGCAAACTAGCCCAGCTCATAGTTCGTTCAGAGAAATCGCCAGCTCCCCCAAGTCGCTAGGAGCAAACGAAGAAAAGGGAGTCCGCCATGGGTACATCCGCACAATCGGCAGCGCCAGTGCTGCTGGAGACAAAACACGGCTCAATCGTGACTCTCGCGATGAACCGGCCGGACCGGCTCAATGCCATCAATAATGAGCTGTCTGTTGCCCTGAACGAGGCATTCCTGCGCATTGCGGCGGACGCTTCCGTTCATGTGGTGATTCTGACGGGAGTGGGGCGCGCTTTCTGTGCTGGCGGAGATCTTGGATTAATCGGCAAAGGGCGCGAACGCGGCGACGCGACAGAGCTTGGGCCGATTTTACGCTCGGGCATGCAAGCCGTATTGAACATTCGAAGCATGCCGCAACCGGTGATTGCGGCAGTAAATGGCGCCGCGGCTGGAGCGGGCATGAACCTGGCGCTCGCGGCGGATATCCGTATTGCGACAGAAGAATCAGTCTTTGGACAGAATTTTGCGAAAGTCGGACTCTTCCCCGATTATGGGGGAACTTATTTCTTACCGGAGTTGATTGGCCCGTCGCGGGCGGCGGAACTTTTTTATACAGGAGAGATGATTGACGCCAAGACCGCGCATCGACTTGGACTGGTAAACCATGTTTATTCTCCTGATCGCTTCGAGGCGGAAGTGAAAGCGCTGGCAAAGAAGATTTCCGATGGGCCCCAAGTGGCGATTCGAGCGGTGAAGTACAACCTGTTTTCGCGGGACAAGGAAAAACTTGTGCAGGCTCTGGACCAGGAAGTTCAACAGCAGTTGAAGTGTTTCCATTCCGAGGATTGCCGTGAAGGTATCCGGGCCTTCATGGAAAAGCGAGCACCAAAATTTAACGGCCGTTGACGGATCGACAGTTCCGCGTTGATTGAACATGCTGCGCGTGCCAGGTCCACGCCGCACACAAATGATTCGAAGGAGAAGGAAGATGCTCGCAACTCGTTTGTCGACGTTTGATGATTGGGTCGATCTATTCCGTGTCTGGCAGAAAGACATTGGGGTGGATTATCCGGAGATTACGAATTACCAGTTTGAGGCTAAGTTTGGTCCGACGCGGTCGAATGAAGTGGAGTTCGGCGCGTATAAAGGCCGTCCGAAGTGGGAGCGCATTGTACAGATTCCTGATCAACGGATGCGCGATGCTCTGTTGAACCTGATTATTTATCAGGGCGATACGGAATTTGCTTCGGTCGAGCAGCAGCGCAAACTCTTCCAGACTGCGCCGAGCGAACACGACCGGCAATCGCTTTGCCGGGTCGTGACAGAGGAGATGCGGCACGGGTGGCAGATGTGTTTTCTGCTGATGAATCATTTTGGGTATAGCGGACGCGTGGAAGCACAGAAAATGCTGGAGAGGCGAGCGTTCGACCAAAAGCGGTTGCTCGGCGCGTTTAATCAGGATGTGAATAACTGGCTGGACTTTTTTGTGTACACGGATTTTGTGGACCGAGACGGGAAATACCAGCTCACCATGCTGAGTTATTCGGGGTTTGCGCCGCTAGCGCAATCGATGATTCCCATGTTGAAAGAAGAATCGTTTCACCTGGGCACCGGGCAGGATGGGATCAAGCGCATCGTGAAGGCTGGAGTGATTCCGACGAACGTCATTCAGAAATATATTAATAAGTGGGTTCCGGTGAGTCTGGATCTGTTCGGAGTGGATCGCTCGAGTTCGGCGCACTGGTTTTACGTTTGGGGATTAAAAGGGCGGTACGACGAACCCAGCGCCATGGCCGTAGCGAACCTGGAGCGCATGAATGAGCATAGCCGCGAGCTCTATCACCAGGAGTGCATTAAGCTCGTAGATATGATCAACAAAAATGTGCCGGCAGGGCACGAAAAGCTCTATGTGCCGGATGCGAAATTCAACCGCTATATCGGTGAGTTTGCGCGGAAACCGTACAGCGTGACGGGCGAACTGCTTCCGGAGAACAAAGTTGCGGAATACATGAAGGAGATGTTGCCGCAGGCGGAGGATGTGCAACTGGTGAGTGAAATTGAAGCGCTCGAGAAGCAGTGGATTTCGCACAAAGGGCTTATTCAATAATGAATTAGAGTGTGGGCACTCGTGAACAAGGTGAATGTTCTTTGGCAAAACTATCGCTCGGCAAATTGTTTGGTGTGATATTTGGATGCGCGGTGATTGGCGTTTTGATTTTCATGATGTTCGTGATTTTGGGGAGTTTGATGCATGGGGAGCAGTAATGAGTGATCTGGAAATTACGCCGCTGGAAGTAAAACGGCGGCTCGACCGGGGCGAGAAACTCCTGATGGTCGATGTGCGCGAGCCTTGGGAATATGCCCACTGCCGCATCGAAAGCGCATTATATATTCCCATGGGCTCGATTCCCGCGAACTTGCAAACACTCGACATGGATGAAGATGTAATCTGTTATTGCCACCTTGGAATGCGCAGCCTGGATGTGGCAAATTGGTTGCGGACCCAGGGGATTGCTTCCGCGAAATCGATGACGGGTGGCATTGATCGCTGGTCAGCGGAAATCGATCCAAACGTCCCACGATACTGATAATTACTCAAATCTGACGTCGGGAAATAGCAATAGAGATCCAGAGAGGCGAGGCATGGTCAAAAAAATCCAGTTCTATCAGAAACCAACTTGAACTACCTGCCGAAAAGCGAGAGGTCTCTTGCTTGAGCAAGGTGTCGAGTTCACTTCGCGCGATTTGGACAAACAACGACTGAGCGAGGAGGAGTTGGATAAATTGATTGGGAAGCGGGATTATAAAGAATTTCTGAACACGCGGAATGGAGTGTTTCGCAAGTTGAAGATGAAGGAGCGCCCGCCCAGCCGGGCAGAAGCTATTAGACTCATGGCGAACGAACCCAATTTAATTCGCAGGCCAGTGTTAATTCATGGAGCGCAGACGGTGCTGGGATTCGACGAGGAAGCGTATCGCAAACTGAGATGAATCGATGGAAGTGAAAACGATTGCGGTGATTGGTGCGGGAACGATGGGGCGCGGAATTGCCTACGTTGCCGCCCTCGGTGGCTACAAGACCGTGCTTGGAGATGTATCCGGTGCCGTTCTCTCAAAGGCAATGGAATGGATTCACGAAACATTCGAAGAAGGAGTGAAGCACGGAAAGATTGCTGCCGCCGTCCGCGAAGGTTCGTTGGGACTGCTGAGGACATCCCCCGTTGTCGAGGAAGCGATTCGTGATGCTGAGCTAATCATCGAGGCTGTGCCGGAAGAACGTGAAATGAAATTAAAGCTTTTTGCTTTTTTTGACGAAACCGCCAAACCAGATGCAATTTTCGCAAGTAACACTTCGTCGCTCTCGATCAGCGGATTTACCCAAGGTTTGACTGGGCGGGACAGATGTATCGGGATGCATTTCTTCAACCCGGTGCCCAAGATGAGACTGGTGGAGATTATACGCACGAAGCATACGTCGGAAGAAACGGTCGCGGCTTGCTGTGCAGTTGCGCGCCGCATGCATAAAGAGACGGTGATTGAGAATGAAGCACCGGGGTTCATTACATCGCGTATTAATGCGCTGATCGGGAACGAGGCGTTTGCGATTCTAGAAGCAGGCGTGGCGAGCCCGGGGGATATCGACAAGGCTGTGAAGTTGGGGCTGAATCACCCGATGGGTCCGTTCGAGATGGTGGATTTGGTGGGACTCGATGTGCGATTGAAAATTTTGGAGTATCTGCACGGGGTGCTGGGGGAACAATACCGGCCGAACACGCTGCTAAAGAAATATGTGGAGGAAGGGCGATTAGGGCGGAAGGTAGGACGTGGGGTGTATGAATATGAAAAAACATAGGGTTGCGGGCGTGGGAAATACTCGAGGGTGTAATCGTTTTGGCCGATCCAGTTGCGGCGTACTAGAATATCCTGCACATGAAACCGTCAACAGAATGCATCATCATTCAGCGAGGCGACATCACGGAAATGGATGTGGACGCGATCGTTAATGCTGCCAACAACGATCTGATGTTGGGCGCGGGTGTGGCGGGCGCGATTCGACGAAAGGGCGGCGAATCAATCCAGAGAGAGTGCAACGAAATTGGAAGCATCCCGGTCGGATATGCGGCGATCACGGGTGCAGGCGAACTCAAAGCGCGGCACGTAATTCATGCAGCCAGCATGGGGTTGGGTGGAATTCATACCACGGCAAAATCATTGCGCACTTCCACTGCGCATTCGTTGAGGTTGGCCTCCGAACGCAAACTTAAAACGATTGCTTTTCCCGCGATTGGGACCGGAGTGTCCGGATTTCCGATGGATGAGTGTGCGGTGATCATGCTGGCTGAAGCGATTGAGCATTTGAAGGACGGCTCATCGCTCGAGACAATTTACTTTGTGCTGTTCGATGCGCTCGCGTTTCATACGTTCGTGAAGACTTGGGAACAACTGAAGAAAGAGATTTCTTTCGGGGCGTCAAGCGCTTGAGTTCAACTGAAACTGCTTTAACCGCGATACTTGCAGAACGAATTCGGCGTTTCGGACCAATCACGTTTGCCGAGTACATGCGTGAAGCTTTGTATCACCCGCTCTATGGTTACTACACAAAACCAGAGGTAGCGCGTTTCGCGGATTATTATACGAGCGTTGATGTGCATCCGATTTTTGGACGTCTGCTGGCGCGACAGTTTTACGAAATGTGGGGGCTGATGGATTGCCCGGCGCCATTTACGGCTGTTGAGGCAGGGGCGGGCGGCGGGCGCCTAGCCGTACACATTCTGGAGTTTGCGAAATTCGCCCTACCGGAATTCTACAAAGCGTTGCACTACGTAGCCGTTGAACGTTCGCCCTCTCGCACTCACCAACTTACTGCGAGGCTTGCCAATTTTATCCAGGAAGGGAAGTGCGTGGCTTCGATCGAAGTACCTGCAAAAATTGCGAATGGGTGCGTATTTTCCAATGAACTGCTCGATGCCATGGCAGTGCACCGAGTCATCCAGGACGCAGATGGCTTACGAGAATTGTTCATCGCGCACGGTCCTAACGGATTTAGAGAAATAAGCCAACCGCTTTCTTCTTCCGCGCTCTCTGAATATTTCGAGGTGCAACAAATCTCGCTGGGGGAAGGACAACAAGCGGAAGCAGGTCTGGAAGCATGCGATTGGATAATGGAAATCGGGAGAAGGCTACAACGCGGTTTTGTTTTGACGATTGACTACGGGCACGAAGCGTCCGGTTTGTATAATGAGCACCACATGTCGGGGACAGTACTCGCGTACGCAGGGCACGATGCGAAAGAGAATTATTACGCGGCACCTGGGCAGCAGGATTTGACGGCTCATGTGAATTTCACGGCGCTTCAATTGTGGGGTGAGCGGTCCGGATTGAATACGATCGGATTGGTTTCACAGACTGCGTTTCTTCTGGCGCTCGGGAAGGCAAATGATTTCGACGATCTTTATGATGAGGGCATGGATGAAACGGATCGGATGCGCGCGCGACTACAACTGAAAACGTTGATTTATCCGGAAGGGATGGGAGAGCGGTTCCAGGTGCTCGTGCAGGAGAAGGGTGTGCCGGGGGCGAGGCTTAGGGGAATGGGTGGATTTTGAGTGGCCGATCTGAAAATCAACCACCAGACTTTGACGGAATCAATCTAAAGATGGGCCACAACGCGAAGCACCCCACGGGCGATACGACCGCAGTTACTGAAGAGAAACACGCAAACGTAAGAGACGAATTTATGGAGTTTTGAAGGAAGGTTTGTCGGCGGGGGCGGGAACGTCGGTTTTTTTGCCCTTCGCGGGGGTGGCGGCGCCTTTATCGCCGGGGAGAACCGTGGGCATGCCTGCTTCGGTGTAGGGTTTCTTTACGAGGATCTCGACGACGTCCTGTGCCCCGCCAGTATTGTCGTTGGTCTGGCGGGCTTTGCTGTATTCATTCAATGCTCGTTCGCGCTGGCCGAGCAGGTCAAATATTTTGCCGAGATAGATATGGCTCCAGACTTCAGTCCATTTTTCTGAGGGCTCGGGGACAGTGGCCAAGGCTTCGCGGAATGCATTGGCGGCAGCCTGATAATTCTTCTGGTAGAAGAACGCCTCGCCCATGCGGAAATTCGCGAGCGTGCGATTTGGCTGAATGCTCAGAGCCTTCTGGTATTGCGCAACGGCATCGTAATATTTTCCGACTTCGGCTAACTCTTCACCGCGTGCGATTGCGGCGCGAGCGCGCAGGCTTGGGGTGCTCTTCAAAATGTAGTTGTTCGGGTCAATCTTGATTCCACCTGGTTTCGGGCGGCCGAACGTCTCCACCATGAATTCGGAGTCCAGACCCTGGGCATCGATCCACTTAATTTCGGGATTGCCTTCGGTGTCGATGCGGATCTGCACAGGCATTGAGAAAGTATCGATAGGCTGATGAATCTTGCCGACGACACGGAAACCCTTGCGCGTGCGGTAGGTCACATACTCCAACATAAATTCCGGGATGCCGGTGGAGTTCATCCACTGCGCAAAATAACCGGCCAGGTTTGGCGCTCCTTCGTTTGGCCTTGCAGCGGAATTCGCCAACGCGATGGCCATCTGCTCAAAATCCTGGACCGTGGCTGTCTTGCCTTCATACTTTGCGTAGAAACTGTGCAGCAGATTCCTGAAGGTGACATCGTTCATTTGCACGCGAAGCATGTGAAACAACATCGCCCCTTTGTTCATGACCACAGAGCGATATTCGGGCGTGTATGGTGCGAGACGGGCAGACTGTGCGACCGGAGCGGAGTTGTCGAACATCAACGCGCCGACCGCGAACTCGTCAATGGATCTGAGGCCGGCTTCTTTGCCAAGGGCCTGCTCGGCATAGAGTTCTTCGCAATAGCGGCCTAAACCGTCTGTGATCCACACGTCACTGGTGGTGGCCGGCAGGACTTCAATACCCCACCATTGCGAAGCGACCAGGCGACTTTGTGTGCGATCACTAAATTTGGGGTCCCAGATGCGGTGGCTCAGCATGATGACACCGGGAGCGGCGAATTCGCGGAGCGTCCCATCGGGCAGCTCGATTACTGTGAGGTCAGACTCCGGCAACGAACCGAAGAGATCCGAGAAAATAATTTCTTGATGAGCGACATTGTTTGCAAATTCCTGGGCTTTGCCGGAATCTGCGCGGGGCGCATAGACAGAGACGTTGATGCCTTCGGCTTGCTTGGGGTTCAACTGTAGCGGCCCAGCGACAAACGACCCGTGCGGTTCAGGGCGTTCGCAACGAAACGTGTACATCAGACGAGGAGATTCCGCGGGTGATTTTGGTGTAATCGGTTGCGGAGCATCCGTCTTACCCGTTCCCGCCACGGCCATAGTGTCTGGAACATTCAAACGAAACATGCCGGTATAGCGATTGGAAGGATAATTTGTGAGAGGGAACCAGCGGGAAGGCAGAAGCAAGTACGCCCATTCTTTGCTCACGTAGGCAGCCCGTAGATTGGGAACGGGGCTGTTTTCTTCGTTAGCCAGCAATCCGCCATAACTGAAGGTCAGGGTAATCTCCTTTCCCGCGGCAATCTGGGAGGGCAACAGAATCATCACGTAGAGAGGATTCTGATTTTCTCGCTCAAACGTTAAGGTCTTGCCATCGGGACCCTTCACCTCCCTTAGTTCGAGATTCTCATTCAACTCCACGCGGATATTGGAAGAAACTTGCGCTGCTCGGAACGTGACCTTGGCGACGGCATTAATTCCCTGGGCGGCTGTGTCTACGTAAGTCGAAACTTCGTATTTTTCGGCGAGAAAATTCCACTGAGTAGGCGCTTGAGCCCGAAGCGGAGCAGCACAGAATGTCATCCAGAAAAAGAGGGCCGCTAAGATTGCAGCCCAAAGTTTACTGCATAGCTTCATCTCATTACCCTCGGGAGCGTCAACATTTGATCACGAACCGACTTTTCCACCTGTCTATAGGATAACAACGGCTCAGGAAGCGTTGCCAGCGCTCTTGCCCAACAGCTGGATAATCTGGTCGGCAGCACGGTCGACGGCCCCTGGAGGCCCGAGCCGTCTGCGAACCTCCGCCAAACCATCCTTCATCGCGGACCGAACGTTTGGGTTTTGCAACAGATTTAGAATTGCCTCGGCAACTTTGTTCGGCGTGAAATCGTCCTGAACGAGTTCCGGAACAATTTGCTTCTCGGCGATAAGATTCACCATCGCAAAATAGGGTGTACGAACCAATGGCTTGGCGAGAGTGGCGGTCAACGGAGAAACCCGGTAAACCACAACCATAGGGGCATTCAAGAGCGCTGCTTCCACGGTAGCGGTACCGCTGGAAACGATGGCGGCGTCGGCGGAGGCAAGCGCATTGTAAGTCTCCCCCTCGACCACTCGCACGATAACTCCACTCGGCCACCCTGCCTTTAGCAGACCAATATCACTAGGATGCGCGGCTGCAACAATGAATTGGGAAGATTTCTTGGCATGTATGCGCGCGCAAGTTTCCTGCAACACGGGCAGGTGGTGTGCCAATTCGCCGGCGCGGCTTCCGGGCAATATCGTGACGATCGTTCGAGCGGGGTCGAGACCTTGTTCCTGGCAAAATGCCTTGCGATCCTTCGTTGCGCTTACTTCGCCCACCAACGGATGCCCGATGAATTCGGCGCTGACGCCAGCATTGCGGAAGAACCTCTCTTCGAAGGGGAAGATGCACAAGGCCTTTGTAAAGCGGCGACGGACCAAATTGACACGCCACGGACGCCACGCCCAGAACTGCGGGCAGATGTAGTAGACGTTGCGGACACCCCGTGGTTGTAGCTTGCGGGCTAAACGCAAGTGAAATCCGGGAAAGTCGGTGAGGATGGCGAGGGCTGGTTTCTGAGTTTCGGCTTCAGTGACGATTCGATCCATGGCGTGCAGCAGGGAGGGAAGATGACGCAGGATTTCGGTGATCCCGACGACGGCGACTTCGGAATAGTCGGTGATGATTTCAACGCCTGCGGCTCGCATTTGCGGGCCGCCCATGCCAAACAAGTGGACGTCGATGCGCGTTTGCAGCGCGGTGGCAAGCCGCCCGGCGTACATATCTCCGGAAGCTTCACCGGCGGAGAGGAGTAAAGAGATGGGGGCCATGGAAGGGTCGCTGATATCGGCTAATCGCTCGCCGGCAAAGGGGTCTTCAAAGCGGTCGAACTGGTTAAACGCCTGCCGCCATCGGTATCGTGTAGTTCCTGTTCCTTGTACTGCAACTGATAGAGACGGTAATAGATGCCACGTTCTGCAAGCAATTCCTGGTGGGCACCTTGCTCGCGCAGACGGCCTTTGTGGAACACCAGAATGCGATCGGCATATTGAATGGTGCTGAGACGGTGGGCAATGACGAGGGCAGTTCGTCCGGAGAGCAAGCGATTGAGAGCTTCGCGAATCAGGAGTTCGGTTTTGGTGTCCACGCTGGATGTGGCTTCATCAAGAATCAGGAATCGCGGATTATGAGCTAAGGCGCGAGCGAAACTGATCAATTGTCGCTGGCCGACGGAAAGCGTTGAACCGCGTTCGTTTACTTCGGTGTCGACGCCTTGCTGTAAGGATTCAATGAAATCGCCGAGACCGATTTCATTGAGGGCATGTTCTACGTTGGCCCTGGTAATGCCGGGAGTGCCGAGACGCACGTTGGATTGGATAGTGCCGGTGAAAAGGAACGGATCTTGGAGAACGATTCCAAACTGCTTGCGCAATTCCTGCAAATCCAGAAGGCGAATGTCGATGCCGTCGAGGAGAATTTGACCGCGTTGAATGTCGTAGAAGCGGAGGAGCAAAGAGATGAGCGTGGTTTTGCCCGCGCCAGTGTGGCCGACGATTGCGAAGGTTTGTCCCGGATCCATGTGAAAGGAGACATCACGCAAGACCCAATCTTCTTCCGCGGGTTCGGGAACGTTACGGTAGGAGAACCAAACATTGCGGAATTCGACAGCGCCGCGGGGAGAGATAAGTTTTTGCGAGTTAGCTTTGGTTTCGATTGTGACGGGTTCGTCAAGAAGCTTAAAGATGCGCTCCGAAGCAGCCATCGCCGATTGCAGGATGTTAAATTTCTCGCTGAGGTCCTGGATGGGGCGAAAAAAGCGTTGAGCGAACATGGTGAATTCTATCAATACGCCGAGAGACAGAGCATGACCCAGAATTCGGTTTCCGCCGGACCAGTAGATCAGCGCAATGGTCGCAAAGCTCAGAAACTCCACCGCGGGATAGAAGAGGGCGTAGGCCAAAATCGCGTCCCGCCACGCCAGCATGTTCTCTTTGTTGCGCTTTGCAAATTCTTCACGCGCTTTTGTTTCGCGATTGAAAAGTTGTACCACGCTCATGCCAGATATGTATTCCTGTAGAAACGAATTGATTCGAGCGACAGCCGTCCGAATTTTCCTGTTGGCCTCCCGAACGTATTTTCGGAAAATCATGGTTACTACGAGGATGAACGGCAATATCGCCATCGCGTCGAGGGCCAGCTTTTTATCTATCCAAAAGAGAAGGGCGGCCATCACGGCCAAAAGAAAAAAATCATTGATCATGGTAACGACACCCGCCGCAAAGAGGTCATTGAGTGCATCGACGTCTGTCGTCACCCGCGTCATCAATCTCCCGACCGGATTCTTGTCGAAATAAGTCATGGAGAGTCGCTGCAAGTGGCTGAAGATCTGTGTGCGCATATCGTACATCGTCTGCTGGCCGACACGTTGCATAATCCTGATTTGAATGTACTGAACGAGAAAATCAAATGCGAGTACGGCGAGATAGATCAAACTGATGACGATTACGCCGTGCCATGCCTCGGGGATGGGAAGAGCACCGCTCGCGCCCGGCACAAGAAATTTGTCGATCACGCGCTGGAAGAGAATAGGCGGTGCCAGTTCAAGAGGTGTCACGACCGCCACCAGAGCGAGGGCAAATATCACCCGCGCGCGGTAAGGGCGCATGTACTTGAGCAGCCGTTTCATCAGCCGCGAGTCGTACGCTTTACCGAGTGCCTCTTCTTCGTGCACGTTGCTCATGCCCGTTCCAACTCTTCTTCGAGCAGTTGCTTCTGATAAAGATCGGCATAGTAGCCGCCGCGCCGCAGCAATTCTTCGTGCGTGCCGCGTTCCAAGATACCGCCATCTTTCAGCACAACAATTTGATCGGCATCGCGAACAGTTGAGGTTCGATGCGCAATTAAGATGGTTGTGCGTCCGTGCATCACGCCCCGCAGACGGTTGAGAATTTTTTCCTCAGTCTGTGTGTCGACTGCGGAAAGAGAATCGTCAAGAATCAGAATGCGGGGGTCGCGAATCAGGGCGCGGGCAATGGCGGATCGTTGCTTTTGTCCACCAGACAGCGTAATTCCGCGCTCCCCCACCATGGTTTCGTATCTATTCGGGAACTCTTCAATGTCGCCGTGCAGGTTTGCGACGTCGGCGGCCTCGCGAACCTGCCCCGATTCGAATTGCCGCAACCCAAATGCGATGTTCTCGCCGACCGTTTCGCTGAAAAGATAAGTATCCTGCGGCACATATCCAATTGAGCGGCGCAACGTTTCCAGTGGCCATTCTCGGATTCGATGACCATCAATCAAAATCTGACCCTCCGGAGCTTCCCACAGTCTTGCTACTAGGGCTGCTAATGTCGTTTTGCCACTGCCGGTGGGGCCGATGATGGCGAGCGTTGAACCGGCAGGAATCGTAAGATTAATGTTTCTAAGGACCGAAGATGTCTCATTCCTCTGGCCACTTTGGCCATTGCCCGCACCGTTACCTGCAATATTTGTGGGATAGGCGAAATTCAAGTCTCGAAACTCAATCGTGCCTTGTATTTTCGCGTCGAGTGGAATCTTGACGTTTCTATCGTCGATCTTTGGTTGTGCTGTCAATATGTAGTTCAACCTGCCCATGGAAGCGGCGCCGCGTTGAAAGATATTAGTTACCCAACCCAAGGCGATCATTGGCCAAACCAGAAATCCGAGGTACGAATTGAAAGTCATCAACGAACCGAGGGAAAGTTGTCCGTGAAGGAAACGATATCCCCCCTGCCAGAGCACAATCAGGAAGGTCGTTCCAATCATGGCCTGGAGGGAAGGCATGAACATGCTCCAAGTCCGAATCAGTTGGACGTTTCGCGCAACGTATTCTTTGTTTGGCCCATCGAATCCTTTCATTTCCGCGCTTTCCTGCGTGTACGCGCGGATTACTCTCACGCCAGACAAATTTTCCTGCACCTTTGCGGATAAGGTCGCCAATGATTCCTGAATTTTTTCATAAAGGCGGTGGATCACTTGACCGAAATACCAGACTGCCACGGCAACGATCGGGACTGGGAGCAGCACCCATAGCGTTAGCGATCGGGAAAGCATTACCATCACCGAAATCGATAGCACCATTGTCACGATCGTCGTACCGCTGTACATGATTCCGGGACCCAGCACCATGCGGACAGAATTCAGATCGTTGGTCGCGCGGGACATCAATTCACCAGTGCGGTTACGAACGTAAAATTCTGGTTCGAGCACCAGCAACCGGTCCAGCAAGTCATTCCGAATATCAAATTCGATGTCCCGCGAAATTCCAATAAGAACCCAACGCGTTGCAAAAGACATCACGCCCTTTAAGGCGATGCAGACTATGATGATGAGGCAATAAATCAGGAGTGTTCGGCGGCTATTGGGTTGGTAATAGGGGACTAAGTTGCTCAGCCAGTTCAGCGGCGCGACGTCGCCCGCGCCGTGCATGGCCCGCTCAAAAGGCCGGGAACTTCCTGCCAGCGTGTCAGTGATGATACCCGTTGCCAGCGGCACGACGTTGCCGATAATGCCCATCAGCGCGAGAGTGAGTAAGCCCACGGCAATCGCGGCTTTGTAGCGTCCGAGATAAGGCACCAGGCCACGCAGATTCTTGATCGCCGAGCTTTTCAGCGCTTTTTTCTTTTGCTCCGCTGAATGCGTGGGTGTCGCGGCCGTGCTCATCGTAACGTGGACCTCGGGCTTTCCAGTGTTGGCAGTTCACCGAGGAAATTTTGATAGCCTGGATCCATGGATTGATACCGCTTGGTGGCGGGATTCCATCTTACCGCAATCGGCAGCGTGCGTTCAGTCGAACCCGTTTTCACGGGGGTGAAATAAAGGGAGAGACCTTTTTCCGGGCTGTCCTCATACTGTAATTTCCAACCCGTGACGGGCTGAAGCGGCGTAAGGCCCAAGTATCCCTTGCCATTTTTCAGATACTCGTCGCAGCGCAACAGTTCCACCCATTTGCCGTCTTCGAATTGGGCGATAACCGAACGGGTCACAACCGTTCCCGCGATGACACTTCTGGGCGTATTCGGCAATACGTTTGCTACCAGGACCTGCTTCTGGCCATTCTTGGCGAGGTCGCCAAACAAAAGAACCTGTGCATCGCTGCCTAGGAGGGAGGCTGCGACATCCTGATACTCTTCCGGGACGACCGGCTCCAGGGGCTTTTTCTCCTGAGAGGCAACCTTCGTAGACATCGAATCGCATCCGGTGAACGCGAAACTCATGAAGCAGGAGAGAGAAATGACAAGGGAACGAAACATTACGATCCTTTCCAAGTAGACGCGCCGGGTACGTGTCTGGTATCAGAGAATAAAGCTAATTTCGATTCAAAGACTTGGGGCCGCAAGGGTAATCTCAATGACTTGCCCCGGCTTGCCGTCTTTTTCCTTTGTGCACAGCACTTCCATAACCTGCGGCACGTCCGCGCCTGCCCAATCAAAGGCGTAATACCACAATTCTAGCTGCTGGCCGCCCTTGCTGCTAGGACTCTTGGACTCGGGCTCGCCGTAGAGTTGGGAGACTTTGGGGGTGGGGTCACCCACGCGAAGGCCGTGCCCGGTTTTCCAAAGCCCTGGTAATATAGAAGAACACCTGCTGTCGGTCGTTTCAGCTACGGTCGTACGGAT
>DATFZN010000046.1:0-15612 GCA_035314425.1 Candidatus Acidiferrum sp.
GCTCAACGCTCAAAGGCCAACTGCTACCACACAAAACCCGAACACCCCAGCGCCCCGCGAGCAAGCCACTTCCGCCATGCGCACCAATTTTCCAGATGAGGTTCCGGCTTCGCCCACGGCCACAGGCACGGCCACAACCCCAAACGCAAACGCTGCCCCCGCTGGCGATCCCGCTTTCCTCGCACGCGCGAATGATTCCCTGCTCCTTGCCCGCAAGCGCATCGACGAGTTCTTCGAGCAAACCGCCAACGTGGTCTGCAACGAAGATGTTGCGCAAACCATGGTTGGCAAGAATGGCAAGCCGATGTACCGCGAAGAATCCGTTTTCGAATATCAGTTGCAACCCAACACCCGTAGCGGCTCCCTCAAGCTCGTGGAATCCCGCGAACCGCGCAAGGAAGCCTTCCGCGATCCCACCAAAACTCTGCTCATCACCAACGGCTTTGCCAGCATGCTTCTCGTCCTGCACCAGAATTTTGAGCCCAGTTACACATTCCAACCGGTCGGCGAAGAAGTCATTGACGGACGCACCCTCGTCAAAATTCATTTCAAGCCCGTTCCTGGCGCATCTTCTCCCGCCGCTATCCAACTGCGCAGCCGCAATTATCCTTTGCCACTCACCGGCGATGTTTGGATCGAGCGCGAAACCGGCTCAGTCGTCAAACTCATTACCTCGCTCGAATCCAGCATGGATGATCTCGGCCTCCACGACCTGCGCAGCGAAATTCATTACTCCATCGTCCAATTTCACGATCCCGAAGAGGCTTACTGGATGCCTGCCTCAGCGGTCATCGATGTGGAGACACCTAAACAGCATTGGCGGAATGTTCACCGCTTCACTTCTTACAAGCGGTTCCGCGCCACGATCCAGGTAGAATTTGGGGATACTAAGCCATGAGCGCCGAAGCAACCATTCAAAGTGCAATCCTAGCCCGCGAGGATCTCGAGCGTGGCCACAGACTCCGTGTCTTTCTTGCGTGGATGCTGGCGCTCGCCATCGTTTTGGTCATCGCTGGATACGGTTTCGACTACTACACTCTAAGCTCTGCCAACCGCCCCTTCTCTCCCAAACACGAAATTCTTCGCCCCAGCGGCAGCATTGGCATGAAGCTCGGTATGTTCGGCGTCTTGCTTTTCTTCCTCATTTATCTTTATCCGCTCCGCAAAAAATGGGGATGGCTCGCGCGCCAGGGCAATTCGCGCCACTGGCTCGATTTTCACGTCGTCCTTGGCACTGCCGCGCCAATCATCATCGCTTTCCACGCGTCCTTTAAATTCGGCAATATCGCAGGCATGGCGTTCTTTAGCATGCTTGCCGTCACACTTTCTGGCTTTGTCGGCCGCTATCTTTACGCTCAGATTCCCCGCCGCGTGAACGCCGCCGAACTCTCCATGAAAGAGCTCGAAGAGATCGAAGTGTCCTTGCGCGCCAGGCTCGCCGAACAGAAACTCACCTTCGGCTCTCGCCTCGAAGCACTCTACGATCTACCTACACGCGCAGAAGTCGCTAGCATGCCTATGCTTCTATCCCTTGCTCGAATGATCTGGATCGACATGAAACGCCCTTCCCAGCTTTCTCTCCTTCGTCTGCAGGCCACCGGATTCGCTTCCTGGCTTACTTCTCTCGGGGGACTCCGGCGTACCGCCGACGTGAAACTCGAGCATGCCGTCGAAGTAGCCCGCAAACAAGCTGCACTTTCCAAGCGCATTCTTTTTCTTTCTCGTACCCAACAGGTCTTTCACATGTGGCACATCGTCCATCGCCCATTCAGCTACGCCTTCGCGATTCTGGCCATCATTCATATTGGACTCGCCCTATACATGGGCTATCGCATCTAGAGGTGCCAGGTTTGTGTCGGCACCACTAAATTGACATCCCGAGCGAAGCGAGTGATCTCTTTTCTCCTCCTCCCCGGGCAAAGAACTTGGATAGGAACTATGCACCATGGATAATTTCATTTCCTTCTTGATCGCCGCCGCCATTATTGGTGCTTTTCTCTATTTCCATTTGCGCGCAGAAAAGAAAAAACACGCCGCCGCAAAAGCTGCCGTCGAAAAAAGCAAGATTCGCTCCGATGGCCCGCAATCGCAACATCCTCACATCGACAGCAACTACTGCATTGGCTGTGCCACTTGCACTACGGTTTGTCCCGAAGGCGACGTCCTCGGCATGATCGGCGGCAAAGCCATGATCATCAACGGCTACAAATGCATCGGCCACAGCCTCTGCGCCGAAGCTTGCCCTGTTGGCGCCATCGCCATGGTTCTCGCCAGCCCCAGCGTCGGCGCCAGCCTTGCTACCCTCACTCCTGCTTACGAAACCACCATCAAGAATATGTTTATCATCGGCGAACTCGGCGGCCTCGCTCTCATCAAAAATGCCGTCAATCAGGGTCGCGATTGCGTCGACACCGTCGTCTCACGCCTCAGTTCCGCCAAATCCGCCGGCGCCATTGGAATTTACGATCTCTTGATTGTCGGTGCTGGCCCTGCCGGCATCAGTGCTTCTCTTCGCGCAGCCGAGAAAAAACTCAATTACCTTACTCTCGAAGAATCCGAAATTGGCGGCACCGTTGCCAAATACCCGCGCCAGAAACTCGTCCTTACCAGTCCCGTCGAATTTCCTATGTACGGTAAATTCAAGAAGACCGAAATCTCAAAGGAACAATTACTGGAATTCTGGCAAAACGTTTTGAAGCGCGCCGATTTCAAGTGCAAGACCGGCGAAAAAGTAAACAATATCGTCAAAGCCGAAGATGGCAATTTCGTTGTCACCACCGGCAAGGGCGACCATCGCGCGCGCCACGTCATTCTCGCCCTCGGCAAATCAGGCAGTCCGCGAAAACTTGGCGTCAAAGGTGAAGAGCTTCCAAAGGTCATGTATCGCCTGATCGAAGCTGATCACTACATCAACAAAAAAATCCTGGTCATCGGTGGTGGCGACTCTGCCGTGGAAGCCGCCATGGGCTTGGCCAGTCAGCTTGGCAACATTGTCACGCTTAGTTATCGGCAGGAAACTTTTTCGCGCATCAAGGATCGCAACTCTCAGCGCATCAACGACTTCATGGGCAAGGGAAAAGTCAAAGTTCTCTTCAATTCCAGTCCCGTCGAAATCTTAAATGACTCCGTCATCCTCGAAGTAAAAGGCGTGCGGCAAACTCTCCCCAACGATTACGTCTGGATTTTCGCCGGTGGTGAACCTCCAACTGCCTTTCTCAAAAAAATCGGTATCGGCTTCTCCAATCGCGACGTCACCAACGAAGGCGCCCGGGCCGCCAAAGATGCCAAAGAGCAGGTCCTCGTCACCGCCTAAACATGGCGGCACAGTCACTCCTGTTTACCCTGACCCTTGCAGGGACTGTGCTCTGAATCTTCCATCGGACGCCTCGACCTCCTAATTCCCTGCAATTCCTCTAGCGCATTCCCGACTCCTCGCATGAAGTAACCCCAGTCTCGAAGCGTATGACCTAAGTTGCGGACATTGCGTTGGCCCGGTCGCCATGTCCTTCCGCCCCTATCGTCGGTAGCTGCACGCATATTCGTTTCTCAATTCACTTCCCAGCGGAGAAAACAATGAACAAATATTTGGTGGAATTGATCGGCACATTCTTTCTTGTGCTGACCGTAGGTTGTACTGTCATTGACAAGGGGGCAAGCCCACTCGCGCCTATCGCCATCTGCGCGTCTCTGATGATTATGATTTTTGCCGGCGGCCACATTTCAGGCGGCCACTACAATCCAGCCGTCACTCTTGGCGTTTGGATGCGCGGCAAATACGAAACGAAGGACGTCGCTCCCTACTGGGCGTTCCAATTTATCGGGGCCGCTCTCGCCGCTGCCGTTGTGACATTCTTCAAAGCGGGCGCGACTATCACTCCCGGAACTCCGCAAACCGTTCCTGCACTCCTCGCCGAATTCCTATTTACCTTCGCTCTCGGCTACGTCGTCTTGAACATAGCCACCGCCAACAATTCTTTTACGGCCTCGCCATCGGCATGACCGTAATGACTGGCGCGTTCGCAGTGGGAAACATTTCTGGCGGCGCTTTCAATCCAGGAGTTGCACTCGGCATCACCATCATGGGTCTCTCCACATGGTCCAACATCTGGATCTTCCTGGTTGCCGAATTCCTAGGCGGCGCTGTAGCAGCCCCAACCTTTAAAGCCGTCACCCCCGCCGACTGATTTGTTTGGCGGGCAATTTGCAATCATGACGCGGAAGCTGGGGCCTTTGTAGTGGCTGCTTTTCCGTGGCCACGAAGCGTCAATGGGCAACGAACATCACGCCCATTGTGTAGGGGAATGTTCCGCCGTAATTAGTGCAATGGCCTGATTCCTAAATCGACTAACAGGACTGTTTGTCATTCTGAGCGAAGAGTCGCTGCCTTTGCGACTCGCAGCGAAGGATCTCAACATCAAATTCTCCACCAATTCGAAAACAACTACTTCCGAAACTCCCCAAACCCAATCCTCAACTGAATCGTATTAATCCCCGGATTCGGCTTGGTCATCCCCGCATTCGATATATGCTGAAATCGCAGTTCCACCGTGAAATTACGTTTTTCTCCCAGAAAGTGCGCACCGATACCCCCACTCGTCGTGAAATTAATCTGCGAAGTTCCTTCGGGCACTTTCGTATTCGTAAATAATGTTCCGCCTTCAATCTCAAAATAAGGTTTCACTTTTCGCGGCGTGGTGAAAATCCATTTGAACGCAAACGGATTGATTCCCCCGCCATACGCCGTACTTGTCCTCTGCGTAATCACCCAGACTGGCACCACATCCAACGCATACTCCAATTGCCCCTTCAAAATTCCCGGCCCTTTGGGCGAGGTAATCACAATTCCGTATCGCAAGCCCAGGTTCCACACACCGGTATTCATCGTGCTCCCGTTAATCGCGTGGCCGCCGCCAGTCCAAATCTGCAACTCGCTGGCCGCTCCTTCCGGCCCAGCCTGGGCCTGTGCCAAGCTAGCTCTGGCACCAACGCTTGTGAGCAGCGACACGATGAGTAAGCATTCAACAAATTTTTTCACGCGGGCATCCCCAAAACAGATCTGCACAATAGCGGAAACAATTCCCACTGACAATCGCTAAAAGGGTTACGGGATTGCGCGCGTGCCGGGCCGGTCGGGGTCGACGGATAGTTAGAAAGGAGGCGGGCCAGGTCTTCCCGCCTCCTTGTTTTCCCCTTTCGGGGTACCGGCAAGCCTGACGGAGGGCGGCCAGCCGGTCGTGTGTTGGCCTATTTATTAAACCGTTGGAACAGAAAAAAAGTTACAGCCAATCCCGCAAAAAAGACTACACTTCTTACTGTATTTTTGGACTGTCCCCTGAGGGTCCCATGCCGCGGCCGCCCGAGATCAGCTCCGATAACCTCTTACGTTTTCTGCAACTTAGAAATGATCCCGTGTCCCTCGAGGAGATTTCGCGCGCGCTTCAGATCAAGAAGAGCAAGCGCAACGTTTTGCAGCAAATGCTTGCGCGGCTGAAAAAGCGTGGAGTGGTTGAAGAGCTTTCGCAC
Organism: Candidatus Acidiferrum sp.; assembly: GCA_035314425.1. GTDB lineage: Bacteria > Acidobacteriota > Terriglobia > Acidiferrales > UBA7541 > Acidiferrum. Next base: position 5,524 of record DATFZN010000046.1, read on the forward strand.
AACCGCTTTCTGCTTCGCCGCACTGAAAAAGAGGCTCGTCCCGCAGCTTTGCCCGCCCCGGACAATTTTCCCCAACACAAGGCTGCCTCTCGCGACGAAATTCGCGGCCGTCTTGTCCATCATCAAGACGGTTACGGCTTTGTCGTCCCGGAGATCGCTCTCCCCAATATTGACGGTGACATTTTTATTCCTCGCGACCAAATTGAAGACGCGATGCACGGCGATACGGTCATTGCCAGAATCACTCGCTTAACAGGCTTGACCGGTAGACGCCGAGCGGAAGGCCGCATCGTCCGCATCGTTGGCCGGGCCCATCCCTCGGTCGTCGGGCAGTTTCGCTACACCTCACGCGGGTGCGTCGTGGTTCCCTACGACCCGCGGGTACAGCATGAAATTGAACTCCCTCCCGGTGAAGAGCTCTCCGTACTACTTAGCGAGCAGCTCCTTGCGGGCTCGAAGGAGCTGGCCGGCCGCGGCAAGCGTCTCCCGCACATTGCTAAACTCGATGGAGCGGTCGTCAACGTCGAACTCATTCGCTACCCGCGAAGTGGCGCTGCCCCCTCTGGGCGGGTGATCGAGCTTCTTGGTCGCCCCGGCGACCTTGGCGTCGACACCGAGATTATTATTCGCAAGCATCATCTTCCACATGCTTTTCCGCGCGAAGTTCTAAGCGAAGCTGAACGCCTGGCCCTTCCTGTTACCGACGCCGAACGCGCCGAACGCGAAGATTTTCGCGAGTTGCCGATCGTCACGATCGATGGTGAAACTGCTCGCGACTTCGACGACGCCGTCTACGTGGAACGCCGCGCCGACGGCGGCTGGCTCCTCCAGGTGCATATCGCCGACGTCGCCCACTACGTTCATCCCGAATCGCCGCTCGATCGCGAAGCGCGCTTGCGCGGCAATTCGGTTTATTTCATCGATCGCGCTGTTCCCATGCTTCCGGAATCGCTCTCCAACGGCATGTGCTCTCTCAAGCCGCGCGAGGAGCGCCTGGTTTTGAGCGCAATCATGCATTTCGATGCCGCCGGACGCTTGCTGAATTCCTGGATGGTCGAAGGTGTCATCCGTTCCTCGGAGCGCATGACCTACACAAACGTTAACAAAGTTCTTGAAGGAGACGCGGAGATGAGTGCCCGCTACGCTCATCTTAATCATCATTTCCGTGCGATGAAGGGCCTGGCGCTTCTCTTAAATGCCCGCCGCAACGAAACGGGCTCAATCGATTTCGACCTACCCGAAGCCGTCATCGAATTCGACGCTGAGCAGCGCATGACTAACATCTCACGCAGCGAACGCAACATTGCTCATCGCATCATCGAAGAATTCATGCTTGTGGCAAATCGCGCGGTAGATCATTACTTACTGGGTCGCGTGATTAAATGCATTCATCGCGTCCACGAAAAACCCGATGCTCGCAAGATTCTGGAATTTGAAGAGCTCGCGCGCGCTTTCGGCTACACGCTGGGCGTTGAAGATCTCCACCAAAAAGAAGTTGCCGTGCGTCACGGCAAAGTTCCTTCTCCCGCAAAAGCCGGCCGCCCCGATTCTTACGGCAAAGGCCGCGAACGCGGCATGAAGGTCGCTCTTCCAGCCGCCGATGTGCGCATCACCCCGCATCATTATCAGCGACTGTTGAAAAAGCTTGCCGGCAAAACGGAGGAGCGCATTGTTTCCTATCTGATGCTTCGCTCGCTCAAGCAGGCTCGCTACGCGGCCGAGCCCCTGGGTCATTTCGCGCTCGGTTTTGATGAATACACGCATTTCACATCGCCGATTCGCCGCTATCCCGACCTCATCGTTCATCGCGTGCTGAAGTGGGCGCTCGCCCATCCCGAAGAAACGCCGCCTTCCTATCCCAAACCTGCCGTGGGCACCGAAGCGGCGCTCTATTCGCAAAAACATCTCGAAGAAATCGCCCAGGAGAGTTCGGAGACAGAACGCCGCGCCGCGGCCGCCGAACGCGAACTGAAAGATTGGAAGACCGCGCAGTTCATGGAAGATCATCTCGGGGACCAGTACGAAGCGCTCATCATTTCCGTACAGAAATACGGCTGCTTTGTCGAGTTACTGGAGATCTTCGTCGAAGGACTCTTGCCGATCGGCGCGCTCGAAGAAGCGGCCGGGACCCGCGTACTGCATCGCGAACGCGAACACTCCTTGGTTTCCGTCCCCGGCAGCGAAGGCCGCGGCGGCCGCCGCAAGCGATTCGCGCCACTTACCTGGAAACTTGGCGACCGCATCCGCGTCCGCGCCGAACGCATCGACCCCATGCGCCACCGCGTCGAATTCGCTTTGGTCCTGTAGCGGGCCGTTCGAAGGACACATCGAGCAAACGCGTCTCGGCCGTGCCTGGCCTCTCGGAAGGCGTCTTTCCGGTCGCAAACCTAGCTCACGGGAGCTAACGGCGCCGGGTGGGCCGGCTCCTAGTGTTCTGCCCCGCCCAATGCAAGCGCTCCTCCTTCTGTTATTCTAGGAAGCGGTCCGCGCTTTGCCGGCTACGTGCCTCGAGCGCCCGCAAATCTTCTAGCGAAAGGTCTTTCCCGATCGTGAGCACTCCCTCTGTACCTGTCCGCACCAAGCGCGCGTTTAACTTTAATGCCGGACCGGCGGCGCTGCCGGTTTCCGTGCTCGAACAGATCCGCGAAGAGCTGCTCGATTATCGCGGCACCGGGATGTCGGTGATGGAAATGTCTCATCGATCGGCGGAGTATGAGGCCATCAACGCCGGCGCGGAAGTGAATCTGCGCAAGCTGCTGGGGATTCCGGACGACTTCGCAGTCATTTTTCTGCAAGGGGGCGGGAGCATGCAGTTCACGATGGCTCCGATGAACCTCGGATTGCCGGGCAAACCGATTGACGTGCTGCATACCGGCGCCTGGACGGCCAAGGCCATTGGCGAGCTGAAAAAAGGAATCTTGCATCACATTGCGGCCAGCACCGAAGCGGAAAAGTTTAGGCGGCTGCCTCGTCCCGAGGAACTAAAACTTTCCCCCGACGCTTCCTACACGCACCTGTGCACGAACAACACGATTGAAGGCACGCAGTGGCACGCACTGCCCGAGTCCGCGGCGCCGATCGTGGCCGATATGTCTTCCGACATCGCCTCGCGGCAGATCGACGTCTCCAAGTTCGGATTGATTTTTGCCGGCGCGCAGAAAAATCTTGGCCCATCGGGCGTAACGATAGTCATCGTCCGCAAAGACCTGGCGGAACGCGCGGACAAGAATCTGCCGACGCTGCTGCAATACCGCACGCACATCAAGGAACGGTCGCTGTACCACACCCCGCCAACGTTTGCGGTTTACATTTTGGGACTGGTGACGGAGTGGATTGCCTCAGAAGGTGGCGTGCCCGGCATTGAGAGGCGCAATGAAGCAAAGGCCAAGCTACTCTACGACATGCTGGACAAGAGCGGCGGATATTTCCAGTGCCCGGTTGAAAATCGTTCGCGTTCGCTGATGAACGTGGTGTTTCGCGTGGCGGGCGGCGACGAAGCGGCGGAGAAGGAGTTCGCCAAGCAGGCTGCGGCGGCGGGATTGATCGGCACTCCGGGCCACCGCTCGGTCGGCGGAATGCGCATTTCCTTGTATAACGCGGTGGGCCTGGACGCCGTCGAAGCGCTCTGCTCGTTCATGAAGGAATTTCAGCGGGCGCGCGGCTAGATCGACCGAAGAGCTTGTCCCTCGGTTCGACCGAGGGCCTTTAAGAGTGACTGTGCTCGAGCTCTGGACTGCGCGAGTTTGGGAGAGTGAAGGATGGAACCGTACCGCATCGTTTTGTTTATCCATTTATTGGGAATGCTCGGGTTGTTCGTTGGCTACGGGCTTGAATGGACAGGCACGGCGTTTTTGCTGGGATCGAAAACTGGAGAGCAAGCGCGCAGCAGCGTGCGGATTTATCGCGCGTCGCTGCCACTCTCTGGACCATCCCTGATCGTGCTGATTGTAAGCGGTGGGTATATGGCCGGCGTGACCGGCGCGTCGAAAGAAGGCTGGGTCATTGCCTCGATCCTGGGAATTATCGTGGCGCTTGTCATGGGATTCGGGGTCTTGATGCCGCGGATGCGTGCGATGCGGAATACTCTGCCGGAAGGAAACGCGGCGTTGCTCGGGCCGGGGCTCCTAAAAGTACAGGACGGATTTGTGGCTACGTTGGTTCGAACGCGATTTTTTCTGGCAGTCGGGATCGTTTTTGTGATGACGACAAAGCCGGCTTTGCTTGGATCGCTGGTGGTGCTGTTTGGCGCGATTGTGGTGGGGATCCTGACGTCTGCGCCAACCTGGTCAAGGTCGTCCTAGCGGCAGGCAGGGGGGCATTGGGGCGCCGCCTGCCGCTCCCACTTAGGCGAGGTCAAAAAGGAGTACTTCAGCGGCGTCGATTCCGGTCAGCACCAGCGACCGTTCGGCAGTGATCGCGGCGCCATCCCCGGTTTCAAGTGCTGATCCATTCAGCGTGACGCTCCCCCTCGCGACCTGCACGTAAGCGTGACCATCGGCTTTCAGCAGATGCTTGACCGTTTCGCCCGCGGCTAGAACTGTGGCGTAGAGTTCGTTGTTCTGACGAATTTTGACCGAACCCTGCCGGCCATCAGGCGAAACAACCAGACGCAGCCTTTGACGCTTCTCCTCTGGAGAAAAATGCTTCTGATCGTAGGTTGGCGCGTAGTTCTTCTGATCCGGAAACATCCAGATCTGGTAAAGATGAACGCCTTCTGTCGGCGACGCGTTGAACTCACTGTGCGCAACGCCGGTGCCCGCGCTCATGTACTGCACGTCCCCGGGACGAATCACCGAACCGTTGCCCATGCTGTCTTTATGCACGAGGGCCCCGTCCAGAACGTAGGTGACGATTTCCATATCGCGGTGCGGGTGCGTGGGGAAACCGCCGCCACCGGCGATGCGGTCATCGTTCATGACGCGCAGGGTGCGAAAGTGGGTGTAGCTCGGGTCGTAATAGTCCGCGAAAGAAAAGGTAAAGCGAGTGTGGAGCCAGCCGTGGTCGGCCTGGCCGCGGTCGTTGCTCTTCCGAATAGCAATCATAGATGGCCTCCTGACTTGATCAGCAAGGGCATCATACTCGTTATAACGACTATTGTCAAGAGGCTATTTAATTCGTCAACGGCAGGCCGGGCGGCCCACGGGGTGGTGCGCAGTACCAGCGGCGCGTTGCTCATTTCGCGCCGGCGGATCCGGCGGAGCCCGGATTTCCACGGGGACAATGTTTGGTGTAAAGTGTTATTCCATGCGACCCACCCGTGCACGGTATTTTTCGAGGTAATCGATGGATTCTGCTGCTTCGACAACGCGAACAAAAAACGCCGAGGGTTCTTCCTCGGAGCGCCGCAATACGGTAACCATTACCGACAACCGCACCGGCAAGTCTTACGAGATTCCGATCACCCACGACACCATTCGAGCCATGGATCTGCGACAGATCAAAGTGAACCCGAGTGAATTCGGGATGATCAGTTACGATCCGGCATACAACAACACGGCATCTTGCATCAGCCGGGTTACCTACATTGATGGAGACGCGGGCATTCTGCGGTATCGCGGGTATCCGATAGAAGATCTGGCGGAGAAATCGACCTATTTGGAGACGGCGTACCTGCTTTTGTATGGCGAACTTCCCACCGGGCCACAACTAAAAGACTGGCAGCACAGCATCGTGCACCACACGTTCATCCACGAGAGCATCAAGAAATTTCTGGATGGATTCCACTACGACGCGCATCCGATGGGGATGCTGATTTCGACGATTGCGGCGCTTTCAACTTTTTATCACGACGCGAAGCATATTTTTAACCCCGAATCGCGCAAGAAGCAGACCTACCGGCTCATCGGTAAGATGCCAACGATTGCCGCGTTTTCCTACCGGCATTCCTTGGGGATGCCCTTTGTATATCCGGATAATGATTTGAGCTATCCGGGAAATTTCCTGAACATGTTGTTCCGCACGAGCGAAACGCGGTACCGGCCCAACCCCACGCTGGAGCATGCGCTGGACGTGCTGTTTATCTTGCACGCGGATCACGAGCAGAACTGCTCAACGAATACGGTGCGCGGCGTGGGAAGCTCGCATGTCGATCCGTATTGCGCGACTGCGGCGGCGATTGCCGCGCTCTACGGACCGCTGCACGGCGGGGCAAACGAGGAAGTATTGCGGATGCTACTGGAAATTGGCTCCGTTGCCAAAGTCCCCGATTTCATCCAACGGGTGAAGGCCGGCGAAACGAAATTGATGGGATTTGGCCATCGCGTTTACAAGAATTACGATCCGCGCGCGCGGATTATCAAGAAAATCGCGTACGAAGTATTCGATCTGATGGGCAAAAATCCGTTACTGGAAATTGCCTTGGAGTGCGAACGGATCGCCCTCGAAGACGAATATTTCGTGAAACGGAAGTTGTATCCCAACGTGGATTTTTATACCGGATTGATTTACCAGTCGATGGGATTCCCCATGACGATGTTCCCGGTGCTGTTTGCGATTCCGCGGATGGCCGGGTGGATCGCGCAATGGGAAGAATTGATCCTCGATCCCGAGCAGAAGATTGCCCGCCCTCGGCAGATTTACCTGGGACACGATACGCGTGGTTACGTGGCAATCGAGCGGCGTTGCTAAGCGCGGGTGGAGAAGAGAGCAGAGTCCAAGTACCAGCGAAGAAAGGCCCAGCAGCGCCTTGTCCATAATTAATAGTTAGTAACTTACCTTCGATATACGGGGCTCTTGGCTTGTTCGCCGACCAGGTGAGTCTTCGCGCTCGACTTTCTTCCCGCTCGCTGTATATTCAAAAGTACGAGGCAGAGATGGGTGACGCGCAATCTACTCCAGTTCATGCAGGTCCACGCCGCCGAAGCCAGCGCGTTTTGATGCAGGTGCCGGTTGGAATTCGGGGTAATGACGCCCAAGGCAAAGCATTTGAGGAAGAAGCCGCAACGCTCGCGATCAATGCACACGGGGCGCTAATTTTAATGGAAACGCGATTGACCAGCGGCTCAAAAGTCTTGTTGAAGCACAAGCAAACCCAGCAGGAACAGGAATGCCATGTGGTGTTTCTGGGACCGGTTCGCGCTGGCAAAGCCGAGGTGGGATTGGAATTTTCCGTGTCTTGCCCAACGTTTTGGAGAGTGGCATTTCCGCCGGAAGATTGGTCCCCGAAACACCCGGAAGCCCGCACGATTTCTTCGACCCGTCCGGTCGAAAAGTAGTTTTTTCTTCTGCTACAATTTCAACCGATGAAACTCGGTTTCCTGTCGCTGCTTGTGGTGACTTCCGGTGTGTCCTGGTCCGTGCAGACGCGCGGAATTGACACGAATCTTCGCGGGATTTCGCTCGTAAGCAAAAGAGCGGCACAAGACACGACGATCTGGGCCAGCGGATCGCATGGAGTGATTTTGCGCTCTGTGGATTCCGGGAAGAACTGGGAACGGTTGCGCATTCCGCAAGCGGAGTCGTTGGACTTTCGCGGGGTACAAGCCTTCACTGCCAATGAAGCGTATCTGATGTCGAGTGGCCCCGGCGAGCAATCGCGCATCTATAAAACGACCGATGGCGGGAAAAACTGGGAAATGCAGTACACCGATACGCGGAAAGAGTTTTTCCTCGATGGAGTGGCGTGCGTATCGTCGACGAATTGCTTTGCGTTGAGCGATCCCGTGAACGGAAAGTTTCTGGTACTTCGCACGGAGGACGGGAAGACCTGGAGGGAGCTGTCCGGGGACAAAATGCCTGCAGCGCTTCCAAAAGAAGGCGCGTTTGCGGCAAGCAATACGAGTTTATTGCTGGGTCGCGAAAAGGAAATATATTTTGGAACGGGAGGACCGGCCGCGCGCGTGTTCCATTCCACGGACAACGGGAAAAGCTGGACCGTGGCGGAAACGCCGATGCTGAGGGGTAAAGCTCCGCAGGGAATATTTTCGTTAGCGAAACTGGGAGATATTATCGTTGCCGTGGGCGGAGATTACGAGCAGCCAACAGAATCCGAGCGGTCCGCCGCCTACTCGACCGATCATGGAAGGACATGGCGACTGCCGACATCGTTCCCCGGCGGATATCGATCGGCGGTCGTGAAAAGCAACACGGAATTTATCGCCGTGGGGCCGACCGGCGCGGACATCAGTAAAGACGGGGTTAGCTGGCGGCCCATTGAAAGCATGGAATTGAATGCGGTGGCATTTGATAGCGATAAGGGCTGGGGAATCGGAACAAAGGGAACCATCGCGGAATGCGTGAAGAAAAAGCTATAAGTTGGGCAGCGAGGTTAGCCAGGTGCATCCGGTGAGCTGCTAGCGATCGAAAGATCGTCGGCCCGCTACGCCCTCGGGCTTTTCCAACCAGGGGGAAATGACGTAGAACAGTTGAACGGAAATAATCACGGCGATGCTGAGATAGGTACTGAGGAAACAAAGCAGCGCGCCCAATGCGTAGAAGGATTGTCCGATCGTAATGCGGCGGCAAATAGCGGCGGTCACTTCCTTTGAGATGTCCTCCTTTAAAAGGCCGGCGTGGGTGGCATAGCTCCAGCTGGCATAAAGAATCACACCAAAAATCAAAATGTTTGCCCAATAGGCGACCAGCGCGCCTCGATAGACCAGATATTCGCGCAACATTTTGGTGGAAAGCGGAGTGAGGGTCACCGCGAAAAGAAAGGCTAGATGAATCCAGGTCAGGCGAAGGTCCGAGCGGCGAAGATGATTTAGTTGCGATTGCTGGCCGACCCAGAAAATACCGAGGGTCAGGAAACTCATCAGGTAGACAAGCATTTCGGGCGATAGCGAGAGCAGTGCGTACAGGAAATCACGCTCGCTATGGATCAAATTGGTTCGAGGGACGCGGAGATCGATGGCCAGAAGAGTCATGGCCACGCCGAAGATGCCGTCACTGAGAGCGGCGAGGCGTTCCACACTTTGGCCGGCAACACGGTTGTAGGAACTGATCATCATGAACTCCAGAAGCTGCTGGCACTAGCCACACTCGCTAGGACAAGAGAAAGAGTTCCTAGCGAGGCGAGAAGCCCGCTGATGCTATCCCCCCGAGCGCCAGCGTCGAGACCGCAGAAGGCTTTGACCGATCGCTTCAAAACCAGCCGCCCCAGGTTTTTGCGGCCCAACCAGCGATTCCGCCGAAAATGATGTCAGCGCCGAGAGTGCCGGGGTACGGGTCGAGAGCAAACGCAGGCCAATCGCCAAGCGAGTAGGGAGGACCGCGAGAAGCATCGTCGTCGGGTGTTCCGGATGATTGCCAAAAACGATCATTGCGCGATCAATCGAGCCGAAGGCAACTCCGTCCGAGGCTCCGCGAACAATCCGCTGCATGGTTCGATACAATGCCCGTTGATTGAGAAATTTGCAATAGCAAGGAACAAGAAGAGAGCGCAGATTTCCCGGGAACAAAAAGGATTGCAGGGCAAGAAAGCGTCTGATACGCTCCGGCGCAGTGCAGTCCAGGGAGGAACCGGAATGCCATTCTGCAAGGCGTGTGGTCAAGAACTAGGAACAGCAACGATTTGCCCGAAATGTAGAGCCAGCCAGGGAGCGGCAACGCCGCCAGTTGCCGCAGCACCACAAATCGCGAACGTGCCCGCCACGGCTGGCATGGATGAAAACGTGGCGGGATTGCTGTGTTATGTGCTCGGCTGGGTTACGGGGATCATTTTCCTGCTGATCGATAAGCGGCCGTTCGTGCGCTTTCACGCGGCACAATCGATCGTGGTTTTTGGCGGGTTGACGATCATTCGCATCGGGTTGGGAATGATGGGAGCGTTCACCGGTGGATTGCTGGGACATGGAATGTTCTGGGGACTGTTTACCCTAATTGGTTTCGTGGGGTTTGTGTTGTGGATTCTGTTGATGATCAAAGCCTATCAGCACGAGTTGTTTAAACTACCGATCGCGGCGCCGATTGCGGAAGGAATTGCGGGGAAGTAAGGGGAAAAACGCGCGAGCAGCGTTCAGCAGACACTGGCCCCAGGCGAGGGGCCCGTCAGGACCGAATCAGGCGTGGAGATGGTAGTAGCCGTCATCCGCGAAGACCCGTACGGGGACTTCGAATAATTGCGATAGATACTCGGTGGTGAGGAATTTC
>DATFZN010000047.1:0-34209 GCA_035314425.1 Candidatus Acidiferrum sp.
ACCATCTTCTTTTCAACCCGCAGAAAATCCGCGAAAATCGTTGTTTTTCCCAGTAAAACAGCATATTTCGAGAGATTGTTCGGGAGCCATCGGGAGTGGTTGGGAGTCTATTTTGCAGGCAATGTTCGAGGGTGTTGCGAAACTCGTTGACCGCCACTTCGTCCTGCAACGATACTGATGTGAAGCCGACTTACCGTTGCTGATTCCTCGGTAGGAGGCGAACAGCGAGGAGTCGGTGTTCTGTTCGGAGGGCCTGTCGCCAAGGATTGCGTGCGTGCCCGTGTTGATCCCGAACTTGCTCTTGCGCTCGATTGTAGTCGTCTTGTTGCGAAACGTTCCCATCTCCTCCACTTCCTCCTTCGCCAGGTGCAGCAACGCGACCCAGGGGACCTTCTTCCCGTTGAAGTCCCGTTTCACGCCATTCGGGAGGGCCATCCAGTCGAGCATTAGTAGCTTCGGACCGTTGATCGCCGCTCCAAGCGCGCCGTGCCTCAGCGCCGTCACGAGTAGCAGGGGCGCGGCTGCAGGCCAATGTGGAGCTAACACTCGATTCCTTCGCGTCCACAATCGCTGCGAGCTTCGATGAATCGGGCCCGGGAGATCTGCCAGTGAATGCCACCCAAGCTTCGGCTGCTTTGCCAACGATTGAGGAAGTGCGCGCGGCCGCTCAGTCGGTCTACCGACTCATGTTACCCACGCCGCAATATCGCTGGCCGCTGCTTTGCCAGCGACTGGGAACGGAGGTCTGGGTGAAGCACGAGAATCACACGCCGATCGGCGCTTTCAAAGCACGGACAGCTATCGTCTACGCTGAAGAGTTGTTGAAGCGCGAGCCCGGCACGCGCGGGCTCGCCGCGGCCACCCGCGGCAATCATGGCCAGTCTGTGGCGCTGGCGGCGCAACGAAAAAAGCTGGAATGCGTGATCGTTGTGCCACACGGCAACAGCGCCAGCAAAAACGCAGCGATGCGGGCGCAAGGTGCCAGGCTGATCGAGCACGGACAGGATTTTCAATCCTCTCTCGAACACGCCCAGAAAATAGCATCGGAATTGGGCTATCACTTGGTGCCACCCTACCACCGCGATATTCTGCTCGGCGTGGCAACCTACTGGCTCGAGCTGTTCACGGCCATCCCTGAACTCGACGTGGCTTACGTCCCCATTGGAATGGGATCGGGAGTGTGTTCGGCCGTAGCCGTACGGAACGGACTAGGATTGGGAACCAAGCTGGTGGGCGTGGTCTCCGATCACGCACCAACATACGCGTTGTCCATCGCACAGCGGCAAATCGTCGAGTCGCCTGCGCAAGCCGTGCTTGCCGACGGGCTCGCGTGCCGCCGAGGCGATGCCTCAGCGCTCGAGGTCATGCTGGAGAATATCGACCATGTCGTCCGCGTCACTGACGCCGAAGTTGCCAGTGCCATGCGCGCTCTGTTCAACGATACCCACAACGTCATCGAAGGCGCGGGGGCCGCAGCATTGGCCGCCGCTTTAAGAGAAGCAGCTGAAATAAGGGGCAAGCGAGTGGCGGTGATCGCCACTGGTGGCAACGTCGATCCGGACGTCTTCGCACGCGTGCTCAGCGATCAGCTGGCCTAGAAAGCCAGGCAGTACTCCGCAACAGAACTTCCGCCCCGACAAGGAGATAGACCAAGAATGCGCAGCGATTCAGGCGAATGGGGATGGGGGTAGGAACTGTCGTGCGCTAGGCTGGATGTTACGGCTTGCTTGGGGCCGCAGGTGCAGGTTGCTGTTGTGGCGTTGCAGCAGGCGGCACTCCCGGCGTTGGCTTCGGAGCCGGCTTAGCGTATTGCTGCAAAATCGAACTACCGTTTTCGGCGCGGTCAACGCGAACGGCCAGTGCTAGTGCGCAAACCATGAACATGATGGCGCACCAGGTCGTGGCCTGGGAGAGAACCGATGCCGCTCCGCGCGGCCCGAAAGCCGTCTGGCTGCCAGCTCCGCCGAAGGCGCCTGCAAGGTCAGCCGCCTTGCCGCTCTGCAGCAAAACCACGATAATCAGCACCAGACAATTCAGCACAAAGAACGTGGTGAGCAGCGGGCTCCACCACTTAAATCCGACGATTATGATCCCAAATCCTACGATCAGCGAGATCGCCCATTTCAATCCAGAAGGCATTTCGAAGCACCTCAGACGTTAAATTGCGTTAACCGCTTCCGGCAATTCCGTGTTCCTACTCGCGAGGCCAATCGTTCACCAGACTTGCAAACGAGTTTGGATCGAGGCTCGCTCCGCCTACCAGCGCGCCATCCAGTTCTTCCTGTGCCATCAATCCCTGAATATTGTCAGGCTTGACGCTTCCACCATACAAAATCCGCAAAGCGGAGGCAGTTGAGGTGGAGAACTGGGTCGCGGCACACTTACGCACAAATTTATGCACTGCCGCCGCGATTTCCGGAGTTGCCGTACGGCCTGTGCCGATAGCCCAGACCGGTTCGTAAGCTATTAGAATACGGGAGAATTCCTCGGGGGTCAACGCGCCCACACTGCCTTTGAACTGGGCTTCGATGACCTTTTCGGTGTTGCCTGCTTCGTGGTCTGCCAGAAGTTCACCGATGCATACGATGGGAATCAACCCGGCGGCAGTGGCCGCCTTGGTCTTCTTGAAAACCGTTTCATTGGTATCGCCGAAGAATTGCCGTCTCTCCGAGTGACCGACGATGGAGTAGCGGCAACCTGCTTCGAGCAGCATAGAAGTGGAGATCTGCCCGGTGAAGGCGCCTTCTTTTTCCCAATACACGTCCTGGCCGGCGATGACCATGTTGGTTCCCTTCGCAGCCTCAGCTGCTACCGGAATATTTGTAAATGATGGCGCGATCACAATGTCGCAATCACTGACATCAGCCACCAAGGGACGGAAAGCGGCAAAAAAGGCGCGAGTGTCCGTCTGAGTCTTATACATCTTCCAATTGCCAGCGATCACGCGACGCCGCTTTCGGCTGCTCATTTATTGGTAAGGGCCTCCACGCCCGGTAGTTTCGTGCCACCTAGAAATTCGAGCGAAGCTCCACCGCCGGTGGAAATGTGAGAGATGTGCTCGGCGACACCCGATTGGTGGACTGCGGCAACCGAATCTCCTCCGCCAACGATGGATATTGCGCCGTCGTCGGAGGCCGCCGCAACGGCCTTGGCAATTTCAAGCGTACCCTTGGCAAACGCAGGAATTTCAAACACCCCCATCGGTCCGTTCCAGACAATCGTTTTTGCGGTGGCGATTTGTGCTTTGTAGGCTTCGATTGTCTTCGGCCCGATGTCAAGCCCCATTTGGTCTGCCGGAGTTGCGGCCACTTCCACAATCCTCGTCGGAGCGTCCGCCTTGACTTCCGGCGCCACGACATTGTCTAGGGGCAGAAGCAATTTAAAGTTATTCTGCTTGGCTCGGGCGAGCAGCTTTTTCCCAAGTTCGATCTTGTCCTCTTCAACCAATGATTTACCGATCGGCAATCCCTGGGCTTTGAGAAACGTGTACGCCATTCCGCCGCCAATCAACATGGCATCGGCAATCTTCATCAAGTTTTCTACGACTTCAATCTTGTCGCTGACTTTTGCGCCGCCGAGGATTGCTACAAACGGCCGCGCCGGATTGGTGATTGCCTTTCCGAGGTAGGCCAATTCTTTCTCCATCAGGAGACCGGCTGCGGATTGCTTCACGTAGCGGGTAATTCCGACAACAGACGCGTGCGCCCGATGGGCAGAGCCAAACGCGTCAGAGACAAAAACGCCATCGCACAGTGCGGCGAGCTGCCGAGAAAATTCATCACCGTTTTTTTCTTCTTCCGGATGAAATCGTACGTTCTCTAGGACGAGCACATCTCCGTCTTCTAGAGCCTTGGTTTTCGCTTCCGCTTCGGCACCAACGCAATCTGAAGCAAACGCAACTGGTTTGTCCAGCAATTGTTCGAGTTTCCTGGCTGCAGGCTTCAACGAATATTTCGGGTCGGGTCCGGCCTTAGGCCGTCCCAAATGGGAAGCCAGTACCAGCCGGCCACCCTTTTCAATGGCCAGTTTCAGTGTGGGCAGAGTTTCACGGATCCGGGTATCGTCAGTAACCACGCCGTCTTTTAGCGGTACATTGAAATCCACACGAATAAATACACGCTTACCGCGCAAATCGAGATCTTGAATCGTTAGTTTTTTCATGTTGAGTCTGCCTTCAGGATTGATTTTTGCTACAAAGAGTGGCTTCACAGTATCCGGGAGAGAGCAAGGTCGGCCAAGAACCCAAAAGCAGATTCCTTGCACTGCCCGGAAGGACCGCGGGAGCAGGCGCCTAAGAACAGCGCCTCCTTCCCCTTAGAACTTCGCAGCGACGAACTTAACCAAGTCCCGTACCCGGCAGGAATAGCCCCACTCGTTGTCGTACCAGGCTAGTACCTTTACGCACTTGTCGCCGACGACCTTGGTGTACTCCGAATCGACGATCGAAGAATTCGAATTGCCCTTGAAGTCACAGGACACCAGCTGTTCTTCGGTATACCCAAGAATACCCTTCATCGCACCGTTTGCAGCCGCTTTCAGCGCGGCGTTCACGGATTCTTTGGTTGCCGGCTTTTCGACGAAGACGGTCAGGTCAACCACGCTGACGTTTGGCGTGGGTACTCGCATCGCGTAACCATCGAGCTTACCTTTTAGTTCGGGAACAACCAGGTGCAGTGCCTTTGCGGCACCTGTGGAACTCGGAATCATGCTGAGCGCAGCGGCGCGTGCGCGGCGAAGATCCTTGTGCGGCAAGTCCAGCAACTTCTGGTCATTCGTATAAGAGTGAATCGTGGTCATGGTGCCGCTCGTGATGCCGAAGGTCTCATGCAGAACCTTGGCCACCGGCGCCAGGCAATTCGTGGTGCAAGACGCATTCGAAATGACGTTGTGAGACTTGGGGTCATAGGTCTTTTCGTTCACGCCGAGAACGAAGGTGGCGTCCGGTCCTTCCGCCGGGGCTGAAATGATGACTTTCTTTACCGAACCGTGCAAATGTTTGGCAGCTTCGGGACCCTTGGTGAACAAGCCGGTGGACTCAATCACGATTTCCGCGCCCACACTGTTCCAATCGATTTGAGCGGGATCCTTGACTTTGAAAACCTTGATCAGGTTACCGTCCACGCTGATGGAGTCTTCTGTGGGGGTGATGTTGTTCGGCAGATTGCCGAGGACCGAGTCGTACTTCAGCAGGTGCGCGAGGGTTTTTGAATCGGTGATGTCATTGACGGCGACGATCTGGATATCCTTGTCGCCCAGAGCTGTGCGCACAATGTTGCGACCGATTCGGCCGAAGCCGTTGATACCGACCTTGATAGGCATTACTTCCTCCGGTGAGGGGTGTAGGATAGCGGCGAACTTACCAGCGTGAATGACGCCGCGAGTAGAACTAAAAATGCTAGGTGTAGTGTAAAGAAAAGTCAACGCCGAGCCTGTGCCGCAGGTCACAGTGCTCAAAATAGCTCATAAAAAGGCAAGCTTTTCCGCAAATTGGCGTTCTCCATTAAAATTTCTTGTCTCCATGACGATATGGCCGGCTTTCGTTGTACTTCGCCTTGGCCACAATCGCTCCAGCCACGTCCAAGCCCATTTTTTCGCTTAAGTCCATGAGGCGAATGACCGCATCGGCGAACTCTTCTTCCGCGTGCGACCACTTGGGAATTTTGTCGGAAGGCCCGTTCCCTTTGCGGAAGGCCTCCAGCGCCTCTGACAGCTCCGAGTGCATTAGCGCGATCTTCTCGCCAACGTTAAAGTTTTGTTCTTCCCACCATCCGTGTTCAAGGGCGGTGGTATAAACTTTCTTCTGCTGCTCGTTCCACTTCTCCAAGAACTCTGTACCGCTCATCAGTAGACGTACCTTCTTTCTCTGGTGAATTAAGAACCGATTTTATTCATGCCCGCAAGGGGTCAGAGCAGAGCTGCGGAAGGGCCGAGGAATCCTCTCTAGAGCCTTACCGGGCCAATGCGAATTGCTAGCGTTTGCTGTTCCCTAAAATCGAGCCAAGCACTCCACGGATAATTTGTCGACCGACCGAACTGCCCATGGCTCTTGCGGCGCTCTTGGCCATTACATCCACCACACTGTCGCTGCGTCGTCCACCCGTAGTGGTGTGGCTCATCCCAGGTATATTTTCGTACCAGGGCGGCGACGCTGGAGCGCCAGGCGTAGTTCCGGCCGCGCTTTGTGTCGGCAGCGGCTGGCCTGCCCTCGCTTTCAGGATTTCGAAAGCCGATTCCCGGTCGACTGCTTTTTCATATACACCGGCCACTACGGAAGTTTGGATCAATTGCTTGCGCAGTTCGGGCGTGATCGGCCCAATCTGGCTGTGCGGCGGACAAATCAGCGCGCGTTCCACGATCGTCGGTGTCCCCGCGTCATCGAGAAACGACACGAGCGCTTCTCCGACAGCCAATTGCGTGATGACCTCTTGAATGTTCAGCGCGGGATTTGGCCGGAACGTTTCTGCGGCGGCGCGCACCGACTTCTGATCCTTTGGCGTAAACGCTCGAAGAGCATGTTGCACGCGGTTGCCTAGCTGCCCGAGCACGGTCTCCGGAAGATCCAATGGATTCTGGGTCACAAAGTAAACGCCGATTCCTTTGGACCGGATCAGCCGCACAATCTGCACCACTTTGTCTTCGATAATTTTGGGAAGGTCGGAAAAAAGCAGATGCGCTTCATCAAAGAAGAAAACCAGCTTTGGCTTATCTGGGTCGCCGACTTCCGGCAGTTGCTCAAAAAGCGCCGTAAGCATCCACAACAGAAAGGTGGCATAAAGTTTGGGCGATTGAATGAGCTTATCGGCCGCAAGAATATTTACAAGGCCGTGGCCATTCGAGTCTGTTTGCAGCAGATCATCCAGATTCAACGCCGGCTCGCCGAAGAATTTCTCTCCCCCTTGTTGCTGAATCGCCAGGATGCCGCGTTGAATCGAACCGATACTAGCCGCGGAAATATTTCCGTATTGTGTTTGGAACTGTTTGGCGTTGTCGCCCACGTACTGCAGCATCGCCTGAAGATCTTTCACATCGAGCAGCAGCAATCCACTGTCGTCGGCGATCTTGAAAACCAGTGCTAGCACGCTTTCCTGGACATCATTGAGGTTCAGCAGACGAGCCAGGAGCAACGGCCCCATCTCTGAAATCGTGGCGCGCACCGGATGCCCTTGCTCGCCAAGCACATCCCAGCAAGTCACGGGGCAGCCCGCGAATACAAATTTATCTAGCTTCAGTTTCCTGACCCGCTCCGCAATTTTTGGATTGTCGGTTCCCGGTTGGCTGATCCCGCAAAGATCGCCTTTCACATCCGCAGCAAAAACGGGTACGCCGATGCTGCTGAATGCCTCGGCCATCACCTGCAGCGTTACCGTTTTCCCGGTCCCCGTGGCTCCAGCCACGAGGCCATGCCGATTGGCCATTCGCGGCAACAAATAAATTGGTTCCTCACCTTGCGCGATCAAGAGTGGTGCAGCCATAAATTGCCTTCCCCCCAACCCAAACCTTCTCGCTTGAAACTCGTTTTACTTCAACGATTGTAAGCATTTTCCTTACGAGGGAGGAAGGAGAGAAATTCATACCGGCGGATCTACTGAGGAAATTGCTTGATCGCGGAAACCTTCTCGCTAGTAAACTTGACGAAAATAGTCTTGTCGGGCGGGTGGCCGTAGATCCAATCCTCTGTGTCGTTGCCGTTGGTATCGCGCTCACGAACCTTCCGGTCAGGTTTGCCCATGGCGGCGATCACTTCGTCGCGATCCATTCCGATGATGGCATGCCGCTCGGTAATCGCTTTCTGTGTAGCCGTAGGCAAAGTGTCAATCCAGTGCACCGAGGCAGAGCGCACTTTCGTAAAGTCCAAAAAAGGAGCTAGGATTTCCTTCAATTGATCGGGAGAGAGTTCGGGAACATGTTGTGGAAAATCAACGTAAATCGTAGCACCCATACCCGGTTGTACTCCGGGAGGGCCCTGCTCCTGCTGCGGGTCCTGTGGCGTGGTCGTCTGCGGTACGGGCATTCCGCCCATGCCAATTTGTATGCGGTCGCGCCAATGCTTCTTAGGTCGTCCGCCCCCATTTAGGTCCACCACAATGCTGTTATCGCGGAACTCCAGATTGGAGATCTGGACATTGTCGCCTGTATTTATCGCTGCACCGTGATTTGCCACCGCGCGATCGAGATATTCCAGATTGAGCGGCTTATCCACGAAAATAATGAAGCCGTCTTTGCCACCGGGCAGCGGTTTGCGCGCTTTCGCAAACTCGCCTGAAACATAGCGAATGAGCGCAAGTTTCGAAGCTTCAGACAGGGTTGTGCCACTCTTTGGAGGCGCAGGAGCTGCTTGCCCCTGGTCTGGGGTGTCCTCAACAAGCATTACCGGCATCACTTGAATGTTTTCGCCGGATGGAAATGCCTTCAGATCAGTCGCTTGCGGCTGGCGTAAGGAAGACACCTGTGGCAGGTCAGCCGCCGTAAGGCAGGCAAAAAACAGAACAATGGACCATCGATAAAGCATACGGGATGCGCCTAATCCGCCTTCGGCACTAGTCTATCGTAAGATGCCTTGGCTGGCGAGATTGGCTGTCTGCCGTTATTGAGTGACTACCGTGACACCCTGCCGATCGATGTACACTGGCAGCAGTTCCCCTCCGGCCTCTCGGACCGCCCTCTCCACTTTGGCGCGTGCCTCTGGCTCGATTAGTAGCACCAGGCAACCTCCGCCGCCAGCACCGCAGACTTTTCCCGCCAGAGCACCTTTCCGCCGGGAACGATCAATAATGCGATCGATCGTCTTTGTCGAGATCGTGGGCAAGTTCCGGCGCCGGAACATCCATTCGTCGTGCATCAGCCGCCCGGTCTCTTTCCAATTTTCTGATTCCAGCGCCAACCGCATCTTTTGGGCAATCTGTGAAATCCTTTCAATATTGTTCTGTACCGCTTTCTTGCCATCGATGTGCGCTTTGAAGACTTCCCAATTGTTGATCCCGGATTGCCTTGGTTTTCCCGTGTAGCAAACCACCAGCCGTTTTTCTAGCTCATCGATGTTCACCCGCAACTCGATACGACGTTCCCCGCCAGGTGTGAGTTCGATTGCCGCGACTCCACCAAACGCAGGTGGATAGTGATCCTGGGTTCCAGTCGGCACGCGGATGACGATCCCCTCGGCATCGCGACTGATGTGAATCCAGTCGACTTTGCCCTTGCCCGCGCTCGTGTAGCGGTCCAGCGCTGCGCAAATCGCTACTGCCATTGCGCTGGAACCTCCAATCCCGGCGCCTGCAGGTGCTTCGGAATTGGTAGTCAGCGTGAAACCATCGGCCGGTTTGAAGAATTTTACGATCTCGGCCAGCAAGGGCAGCCGATAGTGCTTTACGGTTTCCAGTTTGGCGATCGATGCAAAAGATTCTTCCCGCCTAGTATCGAGCGAAACCAGCTTGATCCGTTTATCACCTACCGGGCGCGTTTCAATCACACACTGCGCATAACGCGAGATCGCAGCATTCAGTGTCACTGCGCCGGGATGAAATAGATACAGCGGCCAAATGTCCAGTGTTCCGCCAGCCAGATCCACTCGGGTAGGTGCTCTCGATTCAATGCGCATGGGTATCCTGACAAGATGAATTTGCTTCGGGTAACTTTGCTCAGCCGAGATCCTTCAAATTCTAAGGGATAACCAAAGAAAGTTAGGACGGAGATTCACCGGACTAGACTCGCGGCCACTAGGCAGTCCACTCGCGCGGGGCTCTCACATAGGACTGATCGAGCGCCTGAAGCGACGGGCATCCGAGCAGCAGTAAAGTTCGCTCGATATCGGTGCGCAATATCTCGATCGCACGCGCCACCCCCGGTAGCCCGGCCGCTGCCAACCCGTACGCGTAGGCGCGGCCGATCAGCACCGCACGCGCACCCAAACAAAGAGCCTTTACGATATCGCTTCCCCTGCGAATCCCTCCATCCATCAAGACTTCCACACGTCCGCCAACTGCGGCCACAATTTCCGGCAAGGCGCGGAGCGTTGCGGAAACACAATCCAACTGCCGTCCTCCATGATTGGAAACAACGACGGCGGCAGCACCTTCAGCCACAGCGCGTCTTGCGTCCTCGCCGGTGAGCACTCCTTTGATTACCATTGGGCCGGGCCAGAGCTTTCGCAGCCATCGCAAATCTTCCCAAGTCACCACTGCACGCGCCAACGCGGCAGAAACATCCATCAACGGCATAGGCCCTCTGCCGGGCTCGACGATGTTCTGCAAATCGGGCGTGCCACCATCCATCAGAAATCCCGCGAGCCATCCCGGGTGCATCAATAGATTGGGTATGTAGGGAATTTTTGCGAAAATGGAGCCCCCCACCAGTTGTTTCATTCCATTGCGCGGATCACGCTCACGCATTCCGGCCACTGCCGTATCGATCGTCACGACTAGCGCGGAATATCCGGCGAGGCGAGCCCGTTCAATCGCTCCTTCCGCTACTTCTCTTCCGCCGACCAGATAAAGCTGAAACCACACCGGTCCTTTGGTGGCTGCTTTCACCTCTTCCAATTTGTAAGCAGAAATTGTGGATAACGTATAAATTGTCCCTGCACTTCCGGCTTCCGTTGCTGCGGCAACTTCTCCGCTCGGATGCATCAGTCGGCTGTATCCGACTGGCGCGAGAATTGCCGGAAACACCAGCTCCTGCCCCAGGACCTTCGTGCGGAGATCCACTTTAGGAATCGAAACCGCTTGCCGTGGGCGAAATGTAACATCCTCAAAAACGCGGCAATTTTCCCGTAGTGTGATTTCGCCTTCTGCTCCGCCATCGAGATAATCGAAAACAGCTCGCGGCAGGCGCCGTCGCGCCATCTCCCGTAGATCATGAATGTTGATCACTCGTGGTGGTCCTAGCGAAGCTGGAATGTTGGTCATCGTTTGTCGAGTCGTTTTTGCATGATTCCGAAGAGCGCATGGAATATTTCATCGATCTAAGAGTGTTTGCGTCACTATATCAGGTCAATCTCACGGCGGAGGGGAAAAATAGCAAACACAGGCGGTAGACTGTCGATAGTCGGTTGGGGAAGAAATGAAGAATGGAGCGGCCTATCAGAATCGAACTGAGCGGAACTTTGCAAATCTACAAGAAATGGTGTTTCAACAACTTACGAGGCATTTTCAGGAGTCTCCGTGGTGTTTAACGCAGTAAAGCAGTAGTGGTTATTTACTGCACTTCCCGATCCGAAATGCCTGCACCAAGGATGCGTTTTTTGCACAACATATCGAAGCTGCGGATGAACGTGACGCCCTGCCGCCATCTGATTCAACCGGCAGCAAGGTTGTCTAATCGCTTCGGCCATTTAAGTTTCGCTTTTAGCTCCTCAAATGCGTTGAATGCGATTGGACAGATAGAGAGATTTTCGATCACGCCTATCAATCGGGACGTGAATCCTGTTTTTTCCAAGTGAGGAAAGGATCTACAAACGTCTGGTCTGGTCTCGTAGATGGAACAAAGCTTTTCCTTTAGCATCGGGCAAGGGGGATTCACCAGGCCTTCTGTCATAGATTTTTTCTCAAATGCTTCTATCGATTGGCCAAGCGTTTTCGCAATCGCGTGAAGCTCACTTCCTTTAAGTTCTAGCTGCAAAGTTCGGCAGCAATTTGCGCATTGCTTGCAGTCAATGAGCGCAAAGTACTTTTGGCTGAGGGCCTTGACAACGTCGTCGATGTTCTCCGGCGCGTACTGCTTCAGCCACGACCGGAATTCCCAGTTTTGATCGTCGCGCTCATGTGAAAGTTGTTGGATCTTTGATAGATCGACCTCAGTTTTCGTAACCGTAACCTGCTTCTCCTTCCCTAGTTTTACAGACCCTACGGGACGTTTCGGAAATCCTTACTCAACTGTCACAGGTCCGCCGATTCCGGCGGTTGCGCCCAGTGCCGAAGCCTCGACGAGCACGGTAATAGTTCGTAGGCCATCACCTGCCGGGCAAGGAACGGAAAAGGTCTTTTTGTCGGCGCCGGTCTTTTCGCCGCCTAGCTTTCCATCAATCCAAACTTGGGCCTTACCAGAAACATCACGTAGGATCACATGCCCGCCAAATTTGTTCACGCCACTGCGCGGCGTGAACCGCGCACGATAGACCGCGAATCGTCCCTCATGAAATGGCGGCAGCCAACTACCAGGATGAAAGCTGTGCCAATCATCAGCAACTGTGGCTCCCGGATCACCAGGGTCGGGGCGCTCTGCCGTTACCGGAGATCTCTTCCAATTCATGATCACTAAGGGCGGATTCGGAATTACCGGCACTGCAGGACGCGGCGCCGCGGAAGCTACATCAATCACCACTTCATCGGGGTCGAGCCCTTCGCTACTCGCGCGCAGCGTCAGCTTTCCCTGCCCTGCTAAAGTGCTCTGCAATATTACTTGAGCCAATCCGTGGAAGACCGTGTGTTGATTTCCCTTTTCCGGTTCGTGATTCGTGGGGTCGCCGTTATTCATTCCAATGATCGCTCCGGGACCACTTACTGTGAATTTCGCGAGCTGATTTGCGGTTGGCACAACTCGCCCATGGGCATCGACAACCTGCACGGTTACCGGTTGGGTATCGTATCCATCCCCATCCAAGCTCGGGCGATCGGGAACCAGTTTCAATCTAGCCGGTGGGCCAGTTGTCTCGACAACGAAGTCCGCCACTACTTTGCCGCCGCTACTCGCCAGCGCTTCCAGTTTTCCCTTTTCGTACGGCACTTCAAAAGTGACCATCTGATATTTGTCGACCGGTTTTTCGTTGAGGGCTCTTCCGTTCAATACAAGCGCTACACGCTCCGCGTTGGTGGTAACCATGACTTTGATTGGTTTGCCTTCACTACCTACCCAATTCCAGTGTGGCACGAGGTGGAGGATGGGACGATTTTGGATCCATTGTGCCTGATGGATGTAATACGCTGCCTTCGGAAACCCGCACAAATCCATACTGCCGAATGAAGAACCTGCGGCCGGCCAAGAAAGCGGTTGAGGTTCTCCCCGGTAATCGAACCCGGTCCAAACCATTGTGCCTGCAACAAATGGACGTTCCGCAACTTGCTTCCAGGCATCCCGGTGTGAAAGCCCCCAAGGCAGAACTTGATCATCGTAGGAATCGAGCAACGACCGCGCTCGATCAGTGACATATTCATCGCGGGTCATGACGGTAGAAGTGTCTTCAGAACTGAAGATAGGCTTTGAGGGATAGAGCTTGTGATATTCATCGAAGTCTTGGTAGACATAATTAAATCCTGCGACATCGGCGGCCTGCGAGGCATTCACAGGGTTTAGTACGGAATTGCTTTGCGCGGCGGTAACAGGACGCGTTTGATCGAGTTCCTTCACGGATGCACTCATTCGCCGGACCATTTCGTAGCCCATCTCGGTACCCTGCGACGGTTCCTCGTTAAATACTGACCATAGAATGATGCTGGGGTGGTTGCGGTCCCGGCGTACCATCCAATCAAGCTGCTTGAGATGCTCGGGAGTAGAGCCGAAATTCCGGTTTTCATCCATCACCAGCAATCCCAGTCGATCGCACGCATCCAGGAACTCCGACGCCGGAGCGTTGTGAGCACAGCGGTAAGCGTTAGAACCCATTTCCTTGAGGCGCCGGACCCGGAAATCCCAGATCGAATCCGGCACTGCTACCCCTACTCCTGCATGATCTTGGTGATTACAAGTCCCCAACAGCTTCAGGGGCTTATCATTCAGGAAGAATCCTTTCTCGGGATCAAAGCGAATCGTTCGAAATCCAGCTGGTGTGGTTACTTCATCCAAGATATCGCCGTCCCGTTTCACGACGGTGCGAATAGAGTAGAGGGTAGGCTCATCTACGGACCAAAGCTTGGGCGAGCTCACAGCAAGTGTAAGATGGACGAGCGGTTGTCTTAGCGGTTCGACGGTTACCCGGATGTTGCCGCTCACCACTACTTTGCCGCTGGGATCAACGAGTGTCGACTCGACTTGCACGGCGGCAACTGTTTTGTCGCTGCTAAAAAGGGAGACTTCGATAGGGATGGACCATTTCCCGTCAGAGTCGCGCACGGGATTAGCAAATACACCGTCGGTCTCAATGTGCACGGGGTTTCGCTTAACCAGCCATACATGCCGGTAAATACCGGCACCCTCGTACCACCATCCTTCCTGCGCTAGCGCGTCTACTTGGACGGCAATAGTGTTTACATCAGATCCGAATTTCAGCCATGGGGTAATATCAATGTAGATTGAGTTGTAACCCGACCAATTCCGGGCTGCCAACACGCCATTCACCCAGATTGTGCAATGCGTGGCGACGCCATCGAACTCGAGCTCGAAATGCTTGCCATGATCAGCGGGGTCTAGCCGGAAGTATTTTCGATACCAGCCCATTCCGCGTTCACGATATCCCTCGGCAATATTTGCCTTTGGATCAAAAGGTTGTTCCACCGCCCAGTCGTGAGGGAGATCCACTTGCTTCCAGGATGAATCATCGTATTCAGGCGATGCGGCACCCGAAGAACTGCCTGCTTTGGCATTGTCGTAGGAAGGTTGATGACCGGTAATCACAGGGAACGGAATGTCTCCCTCGTGGAACATCCAGCCCCGATCAAGCAAGAGTCGTTCGCGTGCTGCGGAAGGAGAGGGAGACTCAATTGAGCCGGCAAAATCTTGCGACATCGCTGGGACGGCACAAACAAGAAAGAAAATTGAACAAAGTAAAATCTCAGATTGAACG
Source organism: Candidatus Acidiferrum sp. (assembly GCA_035314425.1). Lineage (GTDB taxonomy): Bacteria > Acidobacteriota > Terriglobia > Acidiferrales > UBA7541 > Acidiferrum. The sequence continues at coordinate 14,711 of DATFZN010000047.1, forward strand.
AAATTCGTCCACGCCGATGAATTACGCATAAGGCGAGTCACCTACGGGTTGGACGCGAGGCGAGGGAATCTCTTCGCGACGGGATCCAAAGAATGAATAGGCAGAAATATAGAGATAGGCAATTAGCGGAATGGCGTAGGCGAATGCCAAACTGTGAAATTCCTCTGAAACCAGGCCCATGATCGGGGTCAGGACTGCTCCGCCGATGATTGCCATGACCAGAAAGGAGCCGCCAATTTTCGTGTTTGGGCCGAGTCCTTTGAGCCCCAGCGCAAAAATAGTCGGGAACATCAGCGACATGAAGAAGCTAGTCAGAAAGACGCACCAGATGCCCACCCAACCCGGCAAGAAAACACCGACCGAGACAAGAACGACGTTGGCGATCGCGTATGCACCCATTAAACGGCTAGGAGAAATAAAGCGCATTAGATAGGCGGAAACGAATCGGCCAAGTCCGAATGCGGCAAGAGTGCCGGTAAGAAAATAACCCGCAACTTTTTCCGGTTGGTGGGCATATTCCTGAACGTAGGAAATGAAGTAGCTCCAGGTGCCAACTTGCGCACCGACATAAAAGAATTGGGCGATCACGGCAAGGACGAAGTGACGCTGTGCCAAGAGATGACGGAAGCTACCGCGCTCACCAGAATTCGTTCCATCCTCACTTGTAATCGTTGGAAATTTTGTCCGAAGAATCAGTGCAGCCCAGACTAGGGCGATCACGCCAATTACCAAATAGGGTCTTACAACGCGCAGAGTTTCGGATTGCAAATATGCTTGGTAGGTATGCGAGGCTTGACGTTCCGTAATTTGTTGCGAGCTAAGTTCAACTCCAGAAAAAATAAAAACCGTGCCAACGAGAGCTCCGGTAATGGCCCCCAGCGGATTGAAAGCTTGGGAGAAATTCAGTCGCCTCTCGGAACTATCAGGATCGCCCAGTTGTGCAATGAAGGGATTAGAAGCCGTCTCAAGAAACGAAAGCCCACTGGCAATCACGAAAAGTGCAACGAGGAAAAAACCGTAACTACCGGACAGTGCAGCCGGCCAGAACAAGAAACACCCCATGGCATATAGAAGCAATCCAACGACAAAACCCGATTTGTACCCGACGCGCTTCATCATCAACGCAGCGGGAATCGCCAGAAGGAAGTAACCCATATAGAAAGCGGATTGCACGAGTCCCGCCTGAAAGCGGGAGATCTCAAATGACTTCATGAAGTGGCGAATGAGGACGTCGTTCAAGTTATTGGGGATTCCCCACAGAAAAAAGAGCGCGGTAACCAGTATAAATGGAATCATCTGTGTGGCAGGAAATAAGGAATGGTGTGAAGCAGCGGTGATCGTTTCGGAATTGCTCTCAGTTCGGCGATTTACCATGCTCCATTCCTTCCCTATTGCGCGAAAACGATCTCTGACAAGCTGGGCGCTCAAGCAAGTTGCACCATAATTTTTGCAAATTTGGAAGGGCTCGCACTCCAGGTAGCAAGGGCGCGGGGAGCCTCGTTTAGCGGGATGATCGAGTCTACTGCGGCGTCAACGGGAAACTTCCCGGCCTGGAGCATTTGGATCACTCGCCGAAAATCTTCCGGCAAGGCGTTTCGCGAGCCAAGGATATCGAGCTCTTTCTGAACGAAAAGCTTAGTCTCATACGCGACTGGCTCTTTTGCATAACCAATGTAGACCACACGTCCCGTGAAGGCGACTTCCTCGACGGCGGCACGAAACGTTTGCGGATGACCAACAGCTTCGATTATCACGTCAGGCCCGCGACCATTGGTAAGTTCCAGAAGTTTCTCATGAAACAGAGACTTGCTGGAGTTAACAGTATGAGTGGCGCCGGATTTCTTGGCGATTTCAAGTTTTTCATCTTCCAGATCAACAGCGATTGTAGTTGCGCCGGCAAAATGGGAGGCGGCGATGGCGCCAAGTCCTACTCCACCACAACCGAAAACGGCCACGGTGTCGCTGACGCCGACGCTTCCCCGCGCGACGGCGTGAAACCCAACAGTGAGCGGTTCAACGATGCAAAGCTCCTTAATTGTGAGAGAAGCGGCATAAAGTTTTTCCGGGGGCATACTGATCAGTTCAGTAAGCGCTCCATCCCGTTGCACACCCAACGTTTCATTGAGCGCGCACGCATTCGGTCGACCCCGCAGACACGCGGGGCACTTGCCGCAATTCGTATAGGGCGACATCGTGACATTCAATCCAACGGTAAGCTCGGGGTACGCCAAATTTCCTTCGACAATTGTTGCGGCGACTTCATGTCCTGGGATTCGGGGGAAGTGCACCATCGGATTGCGACCACGGAAGGAGTTCAAGTCGCTGCCGCAAAGACCAACCATGCGCACACGGAGAAGAACTTTCGCAGAATCAGATTTCGGCTCGGGAACATCTTCGATTGCAGCTTCTCCGGGCTTCTTGATGACTAGTGCCTTCATTGCCTTCGAAATTTGCCTTTCAATTTAAGGAATCCTCTCTGGCAACGCCAGCGAGAATCATTCCCTGCTCAGAAATAAAAAAGGCCGGACGAAAGTCCCTGGCGAGAGTTCCCTAGCCTCACCAAGCCACCCAAATTCGATTTTGTCATAACGCCAGAGGGGATGGTGAGAATCAATTCGACAGTCATTGCTCTTTAGCCTTCCGGAGGGCCAATCGGTTCGCCTTCACTTCCCCCGGCGTGGCCATGCCTACCAACGTGCAGAGACAGAAGGATGATCGATACAAAATCGAATAGTCTTTTTGCGGAAAAATCGAACTCGTCCAGCCATAACGACCAACCTTGGTAGCCAGATTATTTTGTCGTGCTTTCCGACGAGGGCTCCGCCCAGCCGCACGGGCGTCTGACTGCTCCAAGTGTCACGCTTGCTCTTGCGTTCTCAAATTCCATGAAGAGTCCACGAATCAACTGGCTTCCCTGTTCGCAATTCGCATCTTCCCACCGCATTGGCCAGAAAAAAGAACGCTATAGTGAAACGTCGCGCTTCCAGGGAATAAAATCTTCTTGCACGTTCCGCTCTGCTTTCGTACGAATTTCGCCTGAGGCTATGCGGAGAATCAGGTCCAAAAGCTTCTCACCGGTTTCTTCAATCGTCTTTTCGCCGCGGATCACCGCACCGGCATCAAAGTCGATAATGTCGTGCATGCGCCCCGCTAGTTCACTGTTGCTTGAGATCTTCACTACGGGCGCGATTGGATTTCCGGTGGGCGTGCCCAGGCCTGTCGTGAACAGCACGATGCTCGCTCCCGCCCCCACTTGCGCGGTTACCGATTCTACGTCATTCCCCGGCGTGCATTGTAAATTCAAACCACTCTTGGTCGCATATTCAGGATAATCCAGGACATCTTGAACCGGCGAAGCCCCTCCCTTTCGTGCGGCCCCGGCGGATTTCATGGCGTCGGTGATCAACCCATCCCGGATATTTCCCGGGCTGGGATTCATATCAAATCCGGAGCCCACCGCTTTGGCTCTCGCGGCATAGGTTCTCATCAATTCCGTAAACTTGGTTGCCGTTTCCTCAGAAACACATCGGTCAACCAGGTTCTGTTCGGCACCGCAAAGTTCCGGAAACTCGCTCAAGATCGTTTTGCCACCGAGGGTCGCCATCAGATCCGAAACGTGCCCTACGGCCGGATTCGCGCTCAAACCCGAAAATCCGTCAGAACCTCCGCATTTCAATCCGACCGTCAATTTTGAGATTGGTGCCGCGGATCGTTCGCACTTGTTTGCATGGGCCAACTCTAGAAATGTCTCCTTGATTGCCAGGGCAAGCATGGATGATTCCACGTTGCTGTGTTGCTGGTCGAAAACGAGAAGCGGCTTCACAGAGTGGCCACTTCGCTTCTTCATTTCCTTCTGCAGAATCGAAATTTCGGCGTTCTGGCATCCCAGGCTCAAGATTGTCGCTCCCGCGACGTTTGGATGAGAAATATATCCGGCAAGCAGGCCGCAAAGCGATTGAGCATCCGCGCGCGTGCCCCCGCATCCCATTTCGTGGGTGAGGAATTTCACTCCGTCGAGATTGGAGAATAGCCGCGCGCTTCTGTCACTGCTCGTCATCTCTGAAAAGTGCTGGCCCTTACAATTCTCCAACCCACCTGTTCTATATGCGTTCGCAAGCAGGGCAACATACTTTCTATACGTATCCGTCGCGGTATCGCCTAACTCCTCGGCAAAGGCGCGGCGCATCGCAAGAATATTATTGTTTTCGCAAAACACCAGCGGAACCACCAGCCAGTAATTGCGCGTGCCGACCTGGCCATCCGCCCGGTGAAATCCCTGAAACGTACGATCTTTCCATCTCGAGTTGTCCGGTTCCTGCCACTCATATCGGTGAATTCTTCGTTCAAAGGCAGCGGCTTGGTGTTGCGTGTTTCCGGTGGTGATCGCCCCACCAACCGGAATAGGAGTGACAGCTTCACCGACCACCGTGCCGTACATCGTCAATTTCTCTCCTGTAGCAAATGCCTTCAGTGCGAACTTATGCTTTGCCGCCACATTTGTAGCCAGCACATAGTTTTGTCCCCCCAATACAATCTCATCCCCGGCTTTCAAATCCTGGAGCGCCACGCCAACATCATCCTGGGGGGAAATCTTCAGGGCTTTGCGTTGAAACACTCTTAGCTCAATCATGGCTTCGATTTTTACGACTGCATCCGCAAAGAACTGTACAGCGCGATTGTCCGACGGATGTCAGCTTCACTACTTCGTTGCGGCGAAAAGCACGTACGGCCACTTTGGGGAGTGCGTCCGCCCGGATGGCTAGAGGAAATAGGAGGTGGCGACGTAAGTGCTTGATAAAGTGGAGCGGCCTATCGGAATCGAACCGACACCTGAACCTTGGCAAGGTTCCGTACTACCACTATACTAAGGCCGCGGAACAACCTTCATTTTATAACACGCCCGCTCAAAAATCCGCAAATTCCAGAACAAGGTTTGTCTTCATCGCCCAGCGCTCTAGGAGACTTGCGTAACCCGGGCCGATTTCACTACGGGTGAACGGCGCTGGCGCTCGGCAAAGCGCGTGGCCTTGTCCTTGTCGGTGTACACTCGTCCGAAGCTCTCCCCGTCTGCATAATTTACAGTCACTAGAAAGTGATGGTGGCGCCGGCGACGGTCTTTGCCGAACTGCGACTTCTCATCGCGCACCGATTTCTTGGGAGATTTTATCGACGATTTTGCCACGGTTGAGGGGCCTCAGTATTCGGAATATTTTGAATCTGCACTATGTCAAGAATTGCAACGTAGCGCAAGTAGCTTACAAGTTAGTAACGGGTCTCAGATAAGTATAGCGAGCAGAGTGCCAGGAGACGAAGTCGCCAGAAAACTATCGAGGCGGCAAATGCCCGGAGGACGCGATCGAATTGTTTGTGCGCGAGGACCGGAAATCTGAGCCGGCAAAAGTTGTAACACTGCCGTAAACAATCCCCTCCAACGGCCAAATTCGCCTATTCAAGACATTGATGAGGCCAGAGCGTTTTTTGAATAGATGCAGGTTGTTTCCATGAAACATTCCGCGAGATATTGCGTCTTATAGAGTGAGGATCAGATATGCTGGTTGTGAGAGCCAAGGAATCAAAAATGTTCAATTTACAGAAATTACCACCGATCGTCGAGGACCTTCGCCAACACACGCCGGAGCAACTCATGGAGCTGCGCCTACTTCTGGATACCGGAGTGAAGGGCCGTGAAGATGCTCGCCGTCCCGGCTTTTATGAGCTGGACGGAGTGCAAAGTGTTTACTATGTTTTCCGCTATCCCTCCGGCCACAAGGTATTGCTTGTTGCCGCGTGGGACCGGCAAAGCGATCCCGTTGCCGAAATGGTTGCCTGCGCTTGCCCCGCTGCCTGAACTTCCAGACGAGCTCGAACCCCTAATCACTTTTTGTCGAGTTTCAATGACAGCGAATTAATGCAATAGCGTAAACCTGTAGGTCCCGGGCCGTCTTTGAAAACGTGCCCTAGGTGCGCATCGCACCGACTACATAACACTTCCGTCCGCAGCATCCCGTGTGAATGATCTAGCTGTTCCTCTATTGCGGCAGCCTCTCTAGGGGAGCTAAAACTCGGCCAGCCGCACCCAGAGTGAAACTTGGCATCGGAGGCGAACAGCGGCTGGCCACAGCATACGCATTTGTAGGTGCCGGGCGTTTCGGTGGATTCATACTCCCCCGTAAACGGCGGCTCGGTGCCCTTTTGCCGAGTTACGTGGTACTGATTCGGTGTAAGTTGTTTCTTCCATTCGGCTTCTGACTTTTGCACTTTTTCAACCATTGGTTTCCGCTCCCATTCGCTTTGATGCTCCATAGTCAATACCCGATTCAGCGCACCTGTATTGACCTTTGCCCGGCTTGGTCCAATGATGTAAGTATCCATAGCCTTAAGGCAAATGCATGGCTGGAACGCCTGAACAGTTCCCCAATAAACGGCGCAGTCGACGCGCGAAAATCGCGAAGCCTCTCCGCGTTCGCCCTTCCGAGCCGCGCGACGAGCACTTTGAAGACATGCCCATCAGCGTCAATGCCTCCAAAGAAGGCATCTATTTCCACACCCGGCGACCCAATTATTACAAGGGCATGCGGGTTTTTGTCACTTTTCCGTTTACTTCAGCCCACGATCCCATGAATTGTGAATACGTGGCCGAAGTGGTTCGCGTGGAAACCCTCGCCAACGCCAGATTTGGCGTGGCTTTGCATCTGCTGATGACCGTGAACTTCAACTCGAATGCTAACCCCAGCCGTAACCCGTGAGCGCAAGAATTCAAATACCAGATTGCGCAAATCTGTATTTTCGATTGGCGAACAGTACCCCGTCGTTGTAGTTTTTCAGGCATGATTAGGCGGGCGCATGGCGATCATCGTCTGGGGATTCTGCCGCGCCCGTCTTGGACTGCTTAGAGCTTTTCCTTACCATCAAGCACGGATCAGGCCGCTGGCGCAATCGCTCCAGCGGCTCATTTGTTTTTAGGAGGATTTCGTGAAACTGGCGTTTGAAAAAATGGGCGGGCTCATTCCCGCGGTGATTCAAGATAATCGCAGCAACCAAGTGCTGATGCTTGGTTTCGTCAGTGAGGACTCACTGGCTCTTTCACAGAAAACCGGCGAAGTTCATTTTTTCAGCCGCTCTCGCAATAAATTGTGGAAGAAGGGCGAAACCAGTGGTCACGTGCTCAAAGTAGCTGAGATTCGGGTGGATTGCGATGCGGATGCCCTGCTGCTGCGCGTAGAAGCTCTGGGCCCGGGAGTTTGCCACGAGGGGTATCTCAGCTGTTTCTTCCGGGAGCTGCTACCGGATGGTTCTGCCCGCGTGATTGCGAAGAGCACTTTCCTCCCTGACGCGGTTTACAAAAACAAGGGGGGCGAATGAGCCTGCTAAAACTTGGTATTCCGAAAGGCAGTTTGCAGGATGCCACCATCGATCTTCTCGCACGCGCTGGCTGGAAAGTTTCGTTAAGTTCCCGAAGCTACGTGCCCGCTATCGACGATCCGGAGATAGAATGCCTTCTCGTTCGCGCGCAAGAAATGGCGCGCTACGTGGAATCAGGCGCACTCGATGCCGGAATTACGGGGCACGATTGGGTGGTCGAAACGCGCGCAAACGTCGTGGAGTTGGCCGAACTTATTTATGCCAAGCAGCGGCTGGCACGCGTCCGATGGGTGCTGGCGGTGCCGGAAGATTCGGTGATCCGCGAACCGCGCGATCTCGAGGGTAAGATCATCGCCACGGAAGTTGTAAGCATTACTGAGGAATATCTGGCGCGCCACGGCGTGAAAGGTCGTGTGGAATTTTCCTGGGGAGCCACCGAAGTGAAAGTACCGCAACTGGCCGATGCCATCGTCGAAGTTACCGAAACCGGCTCTTCTTTGCGGGCCAATCGCTTGCGCATCCTGGATACTGTGTTGGAATCCTCCACGGTCTTCATCATGAACCCCCTAGCAGCGCAAGATCGAACCAAACGCGAAAAGGCGGAAAATATTGTGCTCATGCTACAAGGAGCAATAGCCGCGGCGACGAAAGTAGGGTTAATGCTGAACGTAAAACGTGAAGATCTCGCGACAGTTCTGAGCGTATTACCTGCTCTGAAAAATCCAACCGTTTCCGCGCTGAGCGACTCAGATTGGGTGGCGGTGAATACTATCGTGGAAGAAGCTGTGGTGCGCCAAATTTTGCCCAAACTGAAAGCCGCAAGAGCGCAGGGGATAGTGGAATACCCTTTAAACAAGATCGTTCTATGATCAAAATCCTGAAACTAACCGCCGCGACCGAAATCGCACTGTTTAAAGCGCGTGAGAGCGAGGACCGCGTAGCCTTCGCCGTCGCTTCCCGGATTGTGGCGGATGTTCGACGTCGTGGTGATGCCGCCGTCGAAGCTTGGACCAAAAAATTAGACAAGAGGGAACTCTCCCGAACCGGACTTTGGATGACGCGACGCGAATTTGCTGTTGCGGAAAAGAATGTAAGTTCGGAGTTTCGTCACGCGATAAGGCACGCGGCGACAAATATACGGCGTGTAGCGGAGAAGCAGAAACCTCGCGACTGGACTTTGCATGCAGAGCGTGGCGTCAGAATTCAGGAGATGATTCGCCCACTGAAATCGATCGGTTGCTACATTCCTGGTGGCCGCTTTGCGCTGGTATCTACCCTGCTGATGACGGTAATTCCGGCGCAGATCGCTGGAGTCCAGGAAATTGTTGCAGCATGCCCGCGTCCGAACGACCAACTGTTGGCGACTGCGGATTTCTTGGGAATCAATAGGCTGGCGCGAATCGGCGGTGCTCAAGCAATTGCGGCAATGGCCTATGGGACCAAGCGCATTCCATGCGTTGAAAAACTATTCGGCCCTGGAAATCGCTTCGTCACCGCCGCGAAACAGATCGTGAGCAATCATTGCGCCATTGATCTTCCCGCTGGCCCCACCGAAGCGATGGTCTTAGCGGAGACGGGCAACGCCAGATGGATTGCGGCAGATATGCTCGCGCAGGCGGAACACGCGGCCGATGCGGGTAGTTTCCTGGTAACGACTTCGAGAACACTCGCAAGAAATGTTGCCGTCGAATTGCAACGCCAGTTGAGAATGCTCTCACCGAGTAATCCCGCGCACGCTTCTTTTCGACAGACCAGTGCCATCCTCCTCGCAAACTCTATGGACCAAGCGATCGCCTTCGTGAATCGCTTTGCACCCGAGCATTTAAGCCTTCCAGAAAAGTCCCCGGCAGTGCTGAACAAAATTCAAAGCGCTGGAACTGTATTCCTCGGCCCGCTAAGCGCGCAGCCCTTCGGCGATTATGCCAGTGGCAGCAACCACGTCCTGCCAACAGGCGGGTGGGCACGCCGCCGTGGCGGTCTTTCGACCAACGATTTTGTGAAACGCATCAGCGTGCAGACCATCGGCGAAGCCGGCTATAAATCACTCGCAGGTGATGTGCACATTCTGGCGAACGCGGAAGGCTTGGAAGCGCACGCAAACGCAGTCGAGGTGCGCCGATGAGAATCACTTTGCCGGTACGCAGAGCCATCCTTGAACGTCAGACCTATGAAGCTCCCGCGGAGGGCCGAAAAGGAAAGATTCGCCTCGATTTCAACGAAAACACCACGGGATGCAGCGAAGCTTCGCGCAAGGCGCTCGCGCGGCTGACAGCCAAAGAAATAGCGATGTATCCCGAATATGAACAGTCCTCCCGCAAGATCGCTCGTTATCTCAGCGTACAACCGCATGAAATCGCTTTAACAAATGGCGGCGACGAAGCTCTGCGCGTTTTCTTCGACACCTTCGTTGAATCCGGCGATAACATTCTGATCTGTGAGCCGACTTTTCCCATGTATCGCTACTACGCGGAAATCGCCGGGGCGCATGTCGAAGCCCTGCGATACACGTCGGAAATGGACTTCCCGGTGTCAGAAGCTGTCACCGCTCTTCGCAAGAAGCCCAAAGTGTTTTTCCTCGCGAATCCCAACAACCCCACGGGCACGTTGGTCGCCAAAGAAGTTTTGCGGAAGTTGCTCAGGGTCGCAAAACACACGGTGTTCGTTCTCGATGAGGCCTACTCCGATTTTTCTGGCGTCACCGGCATTTCTTGGATTCGCGCTTATCCCCAATTATTTATCGCCAAAACCTTCTCCAAAGCAGCCGGGATGGCCAGCCTGCGTTTGGGTGCCGTGATTGGACAACGCCATTCACTGTCCTTCGTTCGGCGCGCTCTTCCTCCCTACCCCGTCAATGCCGCAGCACTCGCCGCGGCCATTGCCGCCATCGAAGAGAAAAAAACCATCTCCCGTTACGTTGCGGGCGTGAAGCACCTCAGAAAGTGGTTTTCGCAGGAACTGCACGGCCACGGAGCGCGTGTATATCCCAGCGCTGGAAATTTTGTGCTAGTTGATTTCGGCAAACATGGACCGTCCATTTTCAAGAAACTCGTCAGCCGAAATATTCTCGTGCGGCAGCGCAAAGAGCTAGGGCCTGGCTTTGCCAGGATCACGATCGGCACGGAGCAAGAGTTAAAGCTGCTCCTGGAAGCCGTTCCAAAAATCGTTAGGAATCCAAATGAGTAGAACTGCCATCGTCCGTCGCATCACCAAAGAAACGCAAATCCAGCTTCGCCTTAATCTCGACGGCCGGGGAAAATCTGATATTTCGACTGGCATTCGTTTCTTGGATCACATGCTCGATTTGGTAGCCCGCCACGGCGCCTTGAATCTAGTGATAAAAGCAAAAGGCGATCTCGATGTGGACCAGCATCACACGGTCGAAGATCTCGGCATCGCGTTTGGCGATGCCGTAAACTCCGCATTGGGTAATCGAAAAGGGATTTTACGCGCCGGATATTTCCTGATGCCAATGGACGAAACACTGGCCGTCGCCGCCGTCGATTTTAGTGGCCGCTCCTTCTGCGTTGTGAAGGGGACATTTGCGGCCAAGCGTGTCGGCGATTTTCAGGTTGAGCTTCTGGAAGATTTCTTTCAGGGATTTGCCCTATCAGCGCGCGCCAACGTTCACCTGCGTGTTTTATATGGTCGCTCTTCGCACCATCAGGTGGAGGCCGTTTTCAAAGCATTCGCGAGAGCACTCCGTTTCGCCGTTTCGCGGGACAAACAGCTGCGCAACATTCTACCCAGCACCAAGGAACTGTTGTGAAGGTTACGGTCATCGATTACCGCGCGGGAAATGTCACTTCCGTAGAGCGCGCCCTGCGAAGACTGGGCACAGAGGTCTCAGCCGCCAATCGCCCTGAAGAAATCCTTTCTGCTACCTGCTTGATTCTCCCCGGGGTTGGCCATTGCGCCGCGCTGATGGGGGCGCTCGACGCTCAAGAAATTCGCAATCCGTTGCTCGAACGAATTGCCGATGGCATACCCTTTTTGGGCATATGTTTGGGGCTGCAAGCCCTCTATGAAAGCAGCGACGAGGCTCCCGGCTTCGCGGGCCTGGGTTTATTCAAAGGACGCGTTTCGAAACTCCCGCAAACTGTGAAGCTCCCACACATGGGTTGGAATCAACTTCGCGCCTCGCGACCTTCTGCGCTGCTCAGAAACATTTCTCCGGAAGCCTATTTTTATTTTGCGCATTCCTATGCTGCGCCTGATTCAGGCCCGGAAAATACAGCCCTCGCGACGCACGGCCGCGATTTCATGGCCATAGCTGAACACCAGAATATGATTGGCGTTCAGTTTCATCCCGAAAAAAGCGGCGCTCCTGGTGCACAATTCCTCGAAAATTTCCTCCGGCGGGCCGCATGACACTCGCCCACCGCATCATTCCCTGCCTCGACACCGACGGCTCTCGCGTTGTAAAAGGCGTCCACTTCGAAGGCCTCCGTGATGCCGGCGATCCGGTCGAACTGGCAGCCCGTTACAATGTCGAGGGCGCTGACGAACTCGTCGTGCTGGACATCGCTGCTTCTCGTGATAATCATCCAACTTTCTTGGAAACCATTCGCCGCGTTGCCCAGCAACTCTCCATTCCCCTCGCTGCAGGTGGCGGGATCCGTTCGCTCGAAGATGCGCGTTCCGTGATCCGTGCCGGCGCTGACAAGATTACGCTCAATACTGCCGCCGTCGAACGGCCCGAGCTGATTCGCGAGCTCTCGAACGAATTTGGCGCGCAAGCCGTGGTCTTGGCGATTGACGCAAGACGAGAAAACAGCTGTTGGAAAGTGCGCGTTCATGGGGGCCGCACCGCGACCGGCCTCGATGCCACGGAATGGGCGATGCGTGGCATTGCATCCGGGGCGGGCGAAATTCTTTTGACTTCGATCGATCGTGACGGGACGCAGTCAGGATTCGACACGGCGCTTACCTCCACGATTAGCAAGTGCGTCGGCGTTCCGGTGATCGCCTCCGGTGGGGCGAAAATTCCCAGGCATTTCTTTGAGGTATTCACGGAAGGTGCCGCGGACGCCGCTCTTGCTGCTTCTATCTTTCACGACGAAGTGCAATCCATTCGCGCGCTGAAATCCTATCTGCGCGAAAATGGCGTATCCGTGCGGTTGCCATGCTAATTCCCTGCATCGATTTGCAAAACGGACAAGCCGTGCAACTGGTCCACGGTCGCAAACGCGAACTGGCCATCCGGGACGTCTTTGGCCTGGTCGAACGATTTGCTGGCTATCCTTGGTTACATCTGATTGATCTGGACGCAGCGATGCGCAAGGGACAGAACAATCGCCTGGTGAAGCTAGTTTGTCAGCGCGCAAGCCAGGTCGAAAAAATGCAGGTCCGTGTGGGCGGCGGCATCCGCACAACTCGTCGTGCCGAGTCCCTGCTAAGTTTTGGGGCAGACCAGATCATCATCGGCAGTGCGGCTTTTCGTCACGAGCACATCAACGTGTCTTTCTTGCGACAGTTGTCCGAGGGCATCGGCCGAAAACACGTTCTCGTGGCCTTGGACACCGCCAAGGGCCACATCGTCACTCACGGCTGGCGAAAGGCTCTTTCGCTGCACCCGGCCGACGTGATCGGTGCTCTCGAGCCATATTGCGCCGGTTTTTTGTGTACCGACGTTGACCGTGAAGGCACCATGCGCGGCGTCAACCTGAAATGGTTTCGCCAATTACGCGCAGCAACAAAGCTTCGAATTGTCGCCGCTGGCGGTATTTCCACAAAGCGGGAGATCCGCGAGCTCGAGAGTATTGGCATGGACGCCGCCGTCGGCATGGCCCTCTACAAAAATCGCGTCCGGTAGCCATCGCACCAGGTAGGCATCTCTTTCCAGCCCGACGGCTCTCGAGTACGATATTTGCCATGAGCTTTCTTCAGAGGTTAGCTTCGCTGATTCTTCTCTGTGCAGCGTTAACTGTGGCGCAAGCTCCCGCTTCGGTTCCTGGAAAACTCCTTTTGAACTAAAGCTGATTGGGCCCAACGTTCCGGCCGCTGACAAGAAATGAGGGGTTGATGCTTGTTACCTTCCGTCCATGCGGGCCCAAAGATCATCGAACGCTGCTGAAATTTGTGATCGAATACTATCGCTTTGACAAAATTCCATTTAATCGGTCGTCACTCAGCAAGGGGCTCGACACCTTGCTGCGTAATCTCTCGCAGGGCCAGGCTTGGCTCATGGAGGATCACAAGAAGCCAGTCGGCTACGCAGTGCTCACTTACAATTTTGATCTAGAATATGGCGGCGTGGAAGGAATGCTGACCGACCTCTACGTCAGCAAACGCTACCGCAATCGCGGCATCGGGTCACTCGCTCTATATGAAATTGAAGATTTTTGCCGCGAACGTGGCGTGCGCAACATCGAACTGCAAGTGTTGCACCACAACGCGGCAGCGGAGACATTTTATCGCAAGGCGGGATTTCAGATCCTTCCACGCAAAGTCATGCTGCTAGGCGTGCGTGCGGAGAAAACCCCACGACAATCTCATCCTCGCCGCATGGCTAGCGCAGGTAAGCGTCGGTAATGTACTGCTGCACCATTCGCTGGGTATTGAAAAACGACCCGTTGATGGCGATGGCATGTTGCATTACTTCTAGGTAGCGATTGCGGCTTTCATAGAACATCGGCAAAATCACGCTCTCCAGTTTCGAATAAAGATTTTCTGCATCCGCCACGTTGTCGGCAACCGATTCGTGTGATGGTTCGCCGCGATGTGGCTCGCCAATCGACCAACCAGTGATCCCTTCAATATGTCCTTCCACCCACCAGCCATCCAGAATGCTCAAGCTGGGCACGCCATTCAGTGCCGCCTTCATTCCGCTTGTTCCCGAGGCCTCGAGCGGATACTGCGGTGTGTTGAGCCACAGATCGCCTCCGGAAGTAAGGTTTCCTCCCAGTTCCATGTTGTAGTCATCCAGAAAAACGATCGAAACAGCCTTCTTCAACGCTTTTTTCGCTTTAAAAATGCGCTTGATAATCTCTTTACCACCCGAGTCCTTCGGATGAGCTTTTCCGGCATAGACAATTTGGAAGGGCCCAGCGCGTTTGGCGATTTGCCGCAACCGATCGTGGTCGCTCAAAATCAAATCCGCGCGCTTGTACCCGGTGGCGCGCCGGGCAAAACCGATGGTGAACAATTCCGGGTTAAGCTTTAGCCCCGTCTTTCGCCGCACCGCTTCCAATAAGTCGTGTTTCGTCAGCAAGTGTGCCGCCCATACTTCTTCTGGCGGCAACCCTAGGGCCCCGCGCAAACTGTAATTGTCCTCTCGCCACGAGGGGATGTATCGATCAAATAAATCCCGGAACGCCGGAGCGGTCCAAGTCGCCGCGTGCACTCCATTCGTGATCGCTTCAATGTGTACATTCGGAAACATTTTACGCGATACTTCGCCGTGTAATTTGGCTACCCCATTCACATAATTGCTCAAGCTGAGCGCCAGATAGGTCATGTTCAAGGAAGCACCGCGCTTCGCCGCTTCCGCAAAATCGGGATAATTCTGTTCCACCTGCAAAATATTTTTGACCAGATCGGACGATGACTGGTCCTTTGCATCAAAAAATCGTATTTGCTCGGGAAATAGCCGGTTCATGAACTCGACGGGAAATTTGTCGTGACCTGCAGGTACCGGAGTATGCGTGGTGAACACGCACTTACTTCGCACCTTCTGAATATCTTCGCTTTTTATTGAGGACCGCCCGGCTCGCTTGGTCTCCTCTTCCAGCAATTCCATGGTGAGCAACGCCGCGTGGCCCTCATTCATGTGGTAGCGCATCAGCTCCGTATGCCCCAGAGCGCGAAGCATGCGCACGCCGCCAATCCCCAGCAGCACTTCCTGCGAGAGGCGGAATACGGATCGCCGCCGTAAAGTTGTCCGGTCAGCTCACGATCCTTTCCATCATTGCCTGGCAGGTCGGCATCCAGAAAATAGATAGGCACTTCGTAGCCGCGCACACCCTTTGCCGTATACCGCCACGCGCGCAACTCAACTTTGCGATTTTCCAAAGTCACGGAAACCCTGGGTGCTTCCTCTTCGAGGAACTTTTCCACATCCCATTCCACAGGCTCCTCGGTCTGCGCCCCTTCCTCAGAGAGCCGTTGGCGGAAAAATCCCTTCCGGTAGAGTAGCGAAACCGCCACCATCGGCAATCGAATATCGGCAGCCGCACGGATGGTGTCGCCGGCAAGCACTCCAAGCCCTCCGCTGTAGCTTGGCATGTCATTTTCGAGTGCGATTTCCATCGTAAAGTACGCGACAAATCGTTTGGGTGGATGGGCAGCGGTCGGCATCGTTCGAGAATCTCCGTCAGAGGCACGAGTAGCGCGTCTCTGGAAATGGGGGCGCGATTTTTGAGACTACTTAATTGTCCGAGAACACCGCCTGGCAAGCAAGGGACCGCGCCACGGCCTGTGTGGAATACCTATCTGGCGTATTCCGGCTCCTAATCTCTCTGCGCTCCGCTATAATGTCCGGTTATGCCTGCCATCCTTGAAGGTGTCCGGGTTGTCGAACTGGCCGAAGCGCTCGCTGGTCCTTATTGTGCGATGTTGCTGGGTGATCTTGGGGCCGATGTGATTAAGGTCGAACGGCCGGGCTTCGGGGACCAGTCACGGAGCTGGGGTCCTCCCTTTGTCGGCACAGAATCTGCTTATTTTCTGGCGGCGAACCGGAACAAACGCTCTATTGCATTGAACTATGACGATCCGAGTGATCGGGATGTTCTGGCTCGTCTGATCCGGTCCGCTGATGTCCTGCTTTGCAATCAACCTTCCCTAAAATCCCTACGCCTCCGCGGCCTCGATCCCGCTTCGCTTCGCCTACGATTTCCGAGGCTCGTCTACTGCAGCATCACCGGCTACGGCTTTACCGGCCCAAAATCGGGCAAACCGGGATACGATATCCTGGCCCAGGCTGAGGCGGGCGTGATGAGCTTTACTGGCGAGCCGAACGGTTTGCCGATGCGATTTCCCGTCGCCCTCGCGGACATAACCACTGGCATTTACGCCTTCTCTGGTATTTTGGGTGCTTTATACGCCCGCGAGCGCAACGGTGGCACTGGCGACTTCCTCGATATGTCCCTGTTCGATTCGCAGCTTACCTGGTTGGCCAACGTCGGCAGCAACTACCTTAACGCAGGTGTCCCGCCCGAGCGCTGGGGCAACTCCCATCCGAGTATTGTTCCTTATCAGCCGTTTCAAGGCAGCGACAGTCGCTTCTTTGTTGTTGGAGTCGGCACGCAGGCCGTGTGGCTCAGACTGCTCCATCTACTGGACCTGGAAGCGACCGTCGGGAATGACCCGCGTTTCGTCGACAACTCCGCCCGAGTGCTAAACCGGGAGCAGTTGATTCCGCTCCTTCAAGCAAAGTTCGATGATTTACCCTCGGCTGCTTGGCTTGCCAAATTAGCCGCAGCGGAGATCCCTTCCTCCGCGATCCAAACCGTCGCCGAAGCTTTGTCCGACCCTCAGTGCGCCGCCAGAAGCTTAATTGTTGAAATCGAGCACCCAATTCTCGGTATCACCCGAAGCATCGCTAACCCGATTCGTTATGAGAGGCAAGCCATCCAGTACCGTTTGCCACCACCTCAGCTGGGCGAGCATACCCGCGTGATTCTCGAAGAATTGCAAGCTACAAGCTTGCCTGGGTGCGGTTCAAGATAGGAGCAAGCAGGTTTCCTCGAGGCTTAGGCCAACCTGGCTGGCGTTTCTACCTTCGAGAACGGCAATTTGTTCGAGGCCATGGACTGAATCTACTTACCGGCTGCCGTACTTGCACGATACGCGAGAAGACGGCCAAGGCTGCCTGGCGCTAGCTGCATTTCCTACCAATCCCTGCGCTCCGGCAGGACACAATGATTAAATCTGGATGTTCCGCTTGGGCCTCGGCGCGGGCCGCTTCGCCCTTTTTTCGACCACTTTGCTTGCTCCTGGATCGCCCGTCGCCGCTTCATTTACATCCCCACCACTGTCGGCCGCGATTTGCGCGAGAAGTTTGCCACTGATCGCCGATCTAGGTTGCTTCAAGGTAATGTCCTCGCTCGACGCATATTGGTCTCGGTGCTTGATCAAGAGCCAGGAAGTTTTTCCATTTCCGCCGAATCCTCGAGTCCGCACCAGCACCCACGAACCGTGAAGCTTCTTGCCATGAAGCGTAAACTTAAAATCGCCCTTTTCAAGCGCCGCACCTACATCGCCCTGCGCCGGAGTCCACGTTCCGATGTCCCAGACCATTACCGTTCCGCCGCCGTACTCCCCTTTGGGAATTGTGCCTTCAAAGTTCGCATACTCGATCGGATGGTCTTCCACCTGCATCGCCAGCCGCTTCACCGAGGGGTCGAGCGACGGTCCTTTTGGCACCGCCCAGGAAAGCAGCACCCCATCATGCTCCAAACGAAAATCATAGTGCAGCTGGGTGGCACGATGCTTCTGCACGACATATAGCAATGAAGAATTTGCGGACTTGGCCTCAGTTTTGGATTCCGTTTCAGCTCTGATCTCTCCTCGAGGCTCCGCAGTAACGGCAAAATTTCTTTTCTCACCATATTTCTTCAGTGTCATTTTGTAACTCCTATTCAAGACTTTGCCGACCTGTTCGGATCACTCCAACACGTTCGGATCGCATAAATTTACGAATCAGCGCGTTTACCGACTGCCTCTGCTCAAAAAAATCCTTCCACGGATCCTTCTTCTTCAGTCGTTCGGCAAAACTCTTGATCGTAAACATCGCCGGATCTTTTACCTGGGCTAGTTCCGCCCACTCGAGTGGAGTCGAAACCGGAGCGTGTGGTTTGCGCCTCACCGAATACGGCGCCACAACAGTCTGCGCCGCCCCGTTGCGAAATGGATCGAGATACACGCGGTTGCCACGAGCCGCGATTGCATGTTCCACCGTCAACTCTTTCGTATGTTGCTTGGCGATCACTCTCAGCAAACTCTCCGCAAATTTCAACACCTCTTCAGCCGTCGGGCCAATTTTGATTGGAATAAATATATGCAGTCCGCGGCTTCCCGAAGTTTTCGCGAAGGAAATCAGTTCGAGTTGATCGAGGGCTTTCTTCACATACAACGCGGCTCGAGCCGCATCTTGAAACGATCCGGTCGCCGGATCCATATCGAAGCAGATCCAATCTGGTTTTGGAAACGTTTTTGCCCGCGATCCTGTCACATGCACGGGGATACATCCAAGATTGACCATGGCAATCTGCGTTTCGAGCGCTCCCCCCACTACGTAATTCGTAAAAGCCCGCGAACCACTGCTATTTGCGATGCGTTTCACTGGCGTGCCGGCGGGCATCCCCTTCGGCATTTCCTTTTGATAAAAGCAGGGCCCGGTCATCCCGTCCGGGCAGCGTTCCAAGGTGAGAATCCTGTCCTTCACATACGGCTGCAGCCACGGGAATATGGCCTCATAAAAAACAGCCAAGTCCTTTTTTGTGTACCCTTCATCGGGCCAGAAGATCTTATCGGGATTTGAAAGACGGATATCCAAAGCGTTCTGCGAGTTTTTCACGGAAGCCCCCTCTCTATGGAAGAAGCTAAAATGCGTCTCGAGCAGGTCGAGGACTATAGAGACAAAAAATACAAGGAGATGCCCAGCGAACCCGCCGAGGACCTTCCCTCAAACCTCTCCCGGGCAACGATCTCCACTTGTGAGGGGCAACCGCTCTTTGAATACCCCTTCCCTTGTGGCCTCAAGCAATTCTCTGCTACTGCAGGGTAGTCAAAAATTGTAATTCCCGGCTTACAATCTCTCGCGGCAATGGCGCATATCCCAAGGCCGAGCACTCTTTTTGCCCGAAACTAAGCATCCACTTGAGCAGTTCGAGGAATGCTTCTTTTTTCTCCGCTCCCCTAAAATCTCTCGGCATCACCCACCAGGTAAATGTGGCGATTGGGTACGCATCTTTACCCTCTGCGTTGGTGATTGAGACCCGAAAATCCGCGGTCATCTCCCTCGCCGCGGCACTGGCTGCTGCGCTTACACTCGCCAAATTCGCTTGCACGAATTCTCCGGCGCTATTTCGAACGGCCCCAAAGCTCAACTGATGCCGAAGCGCGTAAACCAGTTCGACGTATCCGATGGAGTTGGGAGCCTGTTGAACGGCTGCGGCTTCGCCCTCATTCCCTTGCGC
>DATFZN010000048.1:0-3715 GCA_035314425.1 Candidatus Acidiferrum sp.
GTACGAGAGGACCGGGATGAACAGACCCCTTGTGTACGAGCTGTCACGCCAGTGGCACCGCTCGGTAGCGAAGTCTGGAAGAGATAATTGCTGAATGCATCTAAGCAAGAAGCTCGCCCTAAGATAAGGTTTCCCAAGAGAATAATCTCTAAGAAGGGCAGTCGAAGACTACGACTTTGATAGGCTGGAGGTGTAAGCACAGTAATGTGTTAAGCTGACCAGTACTAATCGCCCGTTCGGCTTAATCATAAAACTTACCCAAGCCGTCGTTAATCGAATACCGTCTCGTTTAACGACCTCGGTAAGCGTCACAAGCAAGCCTTGTGATTCACAGTACATAAAATGTTCGACCTAGCGGGCCGGACTTGTAATCGCCAACCTTTTGTTGTCAACCCGAGTCGCTTCATTGCGGCAGGTTTGCAAGTTTGCGGAGGGCAAACGTAGCGCTGGCTAGAAACCGGCACTCCGTTGGCATTGCCTCTACGAGTTTCCGGTGATCATACCGCGAGGGTCACACCCGTTCCCATCCCGAACACGGAAGTTAAGCCTCGCCGGGCCGATGATACTGCACGGGTAACTGTGTGGGAACGTAGGTCGTCGCCGGGATAAAATCAAAAAGGCCTTGATCCGGTATTGCCCGGACAAGGCCTTTTTTCTTTTTCGAGCCTTTTTTCTTTACGTCCACATGCGCCTTCCACCCTTCCACCTTCCACTTCTCCTCCCATCCTGCAAATGGGCCTTCAGCAATTCCACAGTGCGGGGCGGCATTGTCTCGCCCGGCGGAACACAAGTAGAATGGCGCCGAGCAGGGGGAATGATGGGCCGTCCACAGCAGACAGTTTTGATTACCGGCGGGACCGATGGAT
The DNA here is from genome assembly GCA_035314425.1 of Candidatus Acidiferrum sp. Classification (GTDB taxonomy): domain Bacteria; phylum Acidobacteriota; class Terriglobia; order Acidiferrales; family UBA7541; genus Acidiferrum. Next base: position 867 of record DATFZN010000048.1, read on the forward strand.
TGGGCAAGGCGGCCGCGATCTTTCTGGCAGAGCGCGGCGGCTATCGCACGTTTGCCGCGGGCCGTTCGGCCGAGAAACGGCTGGAACTGGATCGCGTGGCGGCGGACAAGCACCTGGCCATTGAGACGCTGGAGATGGATGTGACCAATGACGCGTCGGTTACGGGAGCGGTGCAAAGCGTGCTCCAGAGGACCGGCGCAATCGATGTGCTAGTGAACAATGCGGGCGTCGGCTACATGGCGGTGGTGGAGGACTTGCGGCTCGAAGATCTGCGCGCGCAATTTGAAACGAATTTTTTTGGCGTGCTCCGCGTGACCCAGGCGGTGCTGCCGCACATGCGGCAGAGGAAACACGGGCGAATCCTGATGATGAGCAGCGTGGCGGGTATCGTCTCGCCACCAACCTACGGCGCCTACAGCAGCAGCAAACATGCGCTGGAAGGATTGTCGAATGCACTGCGGCTAGAACTGTACCCCTTCGGGGTGGAAGTGATATTGATCGAGCCGGGCTACATCATGACGAATTTTCAGCAGACGGCAAAGGAGCTGGCGCAACCGTATGTGGACGCCGCGCCAAACGGGCCGTACGCGAAAATTTATGCTGGCGCGTGGGAAGGCGGGAATCGGGGGCGCAGCAGCTCTAGGACGACGCCGGAAGATTGCGCGCGGGTAATCAAGGAGGCGATCGAAACGTCGCACCCGAAAGCGCGTTACACGGTGACGCCGATGGCCGGGTGGATATCGCTTGGGCGGAGGATTTTGCCGGATACCTTGCTCGATTCCCTGCTGCGTAGGAGATTTGGAATTCACCGCCAGGAGTAGCGGAGTCCCGAGGGAATCCCTCTGAAGAAAAACCGCGGCTGCAGAGGGGCTGCGAAGAGATAACGGCAGAAGCCAGAGACGGCGCTTGTGGGAGATTCGCCATTCCTCTAAACGACGTTCCGCTGCGGCTAGTTCGAGACTTGGAAGGAGAGGCTGTTCTCGCGCAGGGCTTCCCACTTTTTGCGCCACGCGTCATGGATCGGGCTTTCGGCATAGTCGGCTGCGGCTTCCGCACTCATGAATTCGATGATGTAAACGCCGCTGAAATCGCGAATCTGGTTGCGCTCAGTCTTCAGCCAAATGTTTTTGATCCCTGGAATCTTTGCCGCCATATCCTTAATTCCCGCTATGGCATGATCCTGATCGTCCTGCGAAGTCGTGTCCTTAAATTTGTAGGCCACTACGTGAACGACTGTCTTGGGCTGGCCAAATTTGTTTATAGCGAAAACATGTTGCGTCGCGACCGAGCCGACGACAATTCCAGCGAGGAAAAGAGCCGCTGCGGCGATCGGCCTAGGTAACAGGCGTGAAGAAAAGCTCATAGGAAGTCTCCCCTAATGCGCTTGTCTAGTTTAGGGAAGTGCGGATTGGCGGGCAACTGGGGAGATGGCGAGAATATTTGACGCAAAGCAACGCGACCGCTACGCTGTGACATCCGAAGGAGCAATGATGAGTGGAAAATATCGGTGGCGGCTGCTGCTAGGAGCATGCCTTCTGCTATGCAGCGAGGTGAAAGTAAAGGCGCAAAATGCCGAGGAAGCAAATTCGGAAGCGCGAGCGATCTTCAAGGAGCTGATCGAGATCAACACCACAGATTCGATAGGAAATGTAACGACCGCCGCGGAAGCCATGGCCAAGCGTTTACAAGACGCAGGATTTGCGGAAAGCGATGTCATGGTTGCCGGTCCCAATGAGCGGAAGAAAAATATGGTGGCACGATTCCATGGAACGGGAAAGAAAAAGCCGATCCTGTTTATCGGACATTTGGATGTGGTGGAAGCGCGACGAGAGGATTGGACGACGGACCCGTTCGAGTTCGTGGAGAAGGACGGATTTTTTTACGGTCGCGGCACGGAAGATATGAAGGAAGGCGACGCGCTGCTGGTGACGACGTTTATCCGACTGAAACACGAAGGATTTCTGCCGGACCGCGACTTGATTCTGGCGTTGACAGCGGATGAAGAGGGCGGCGAATCGAACGGAATCGATTGGCTGCTGAAGGAGCATAAGGATTGGATCGACGCGGAATACTGCATTAATTTAGATGGCGGCGAGTTCGAGAAGCTCAAAGGGAAGCGAGTGCTGGCAGGATTGCAGGCCAGTGAAAAAGTGTACGCGGATTTTCAGTTCGAGACCTTCAATCCGGGCGGGCATAGTTCCGTACCAGGAGCCGAGAATGCCATCTATGAGTTGGCGGCGGCGTTGTTGAAATTACAGGCCTATTCGTTTCCGGTGAAGATCAGCGAGATTACCCGAAATTATTTTTCGCATTCGGCAGAGTTGACAAGCGGAAAACTGGCAGAGGATTTACACGATGTGTCGAAGCAACCGGCTGATCCCACGGCGATCAAGCGGTTGTCGGCGATTCCGTATTACAACTCATTGCTGCACACCACGTGCGTGGCGACCATGCTTTCCGGGGGGCATGCCCCGAATGCCTTGCCGCAGACGGCCAAGGCCAATGTGAATTGCCGGATATTTCCCGGCGAGGCGCCGCAAGAAGTCTTGAGAACTTTAGAGAAAGTGGTAGCGGACCCGAATGTTAAGGTGAGTTTAGTCCCGGAAAAAACTTCCGATGGAAGATTGATTCCGATCGTGGCAGTTCCGGCCTCCCCGCTGCTGCCGGAGCTGGTAAAGACCCTCGAGCAAACAGCCGACTCCATGTGGCCAGGGTTGCCCGTGGTGGCGTCGATGTCCACCGGGGCGACCGATGGAAACTATCTGCGGATCGCAGGCATGCCAACGTTTGGAATCGCCTGCATGTTTTTTGATATGGAAGATGAGCGGGCCCACGGGAAGGATGAGCGA
>DATFZN010000049.1:0-7796 GCA_035314425.1 Candidatus Acidiferrum sp.
CGACGAAACTCGCATAGGCTTGATCTTTGCGAGAGAGACTCCCATGAAACGCGTGTTGACACTGCAACTGACAAACGATCATTTTGTGATTCCGCCGAATACGCCGGATTTTCGAGTGGAGGCACGCGGCACTCTGCCGAACGATGCGTTGCTGCTAAGTTTCTTCCCGCATATGCACTTGCGCGGCAAGCGTTTTGAGTACAGCATTATTCATAAGGACCACACGATCGAGCCGCTTCTGAAAGTAAATTATCACTTTCACTGGCAGATGAGCTATCAATTAGCAACAGCGTTGCCACTCAAAGCTGGAACGGAACTGCAAGCGGTAGCATATTTCGACAACTCCAAGATGAACCTGCATAATCCCGACCCGGGTGCTGCGGTAGTCTGGGGAGAACAGACGTCGGATGAAATGATGGTGGGATTTTTCGATGTGGCGGTGGACGCAGGATTCGACAAACCGCGCTTTTTTCAGCGAGAGCGCCAAGCCCAGTAACTAAGACGCAACTTTTTGGCGGCGATGTTTGTAGATTGACTACGGGGTTGCCGGAGACTTCCCTTGTGAGGAAATCCCTGTGTTAAATTGCGAAATTGGAGGAGTGACTCCGTCAATTGCTGTGACAACACAAACCCCTATCGAGCCACGCCGGCCCATCGCGCCGCAAACCGCGCCGAAGATTCATCGCGTCGAAGTGTATTGGCACGCGGTCACCTATAAAACGGTTGCCGTCTATTTGCTACTGCTGTTCGTGATCATCATCGCGGGAATGTATGCCGCGATACCGGACTGGCGAGAGATCGCGACCAAGAAACTGAATAATGCGCTCGGTACTACCGAAAACGAAAATTTGACGATTTCGCAGACACAAGCAAAGTTTGTGAACCTTGACGGTCGAGTGCAAGTGAAGAAAGTAAATTCGGTGACCTGGGTGGAAGCCGATTATCACACCGCGCTCGATAAAGGCGACCTGATACAGACGGGCAGTGATGGCGCGGCGCGAATGACGTTTGCAGACGGAACGGAATACACGGTAAAAGCGGAATCGATGGTCACGGTGGAAGAAAACAACGTGACCCGCGAGCAGTCCAATACCGCCGTGCGCATCAACACCGGGCAGGTAGACCTGGCAACACCCAATTGGTCCTCGCCAAATTCGAAGGCGGCCGTGAGCGTGGAAGATGCAACGGCGATGGTGGAACAGAATACCCGCGCGACAGTAAAAAACGATCCGAAAAACAACGAGCATGAGATCGTGGTATCGACCGGTTCTGCAGAAGTTCGACGCGGCGCGGAAAAGATTGAGCTGACGCAATATGAAAAAGTGAGCTTCGCGTCGGGCGGTCCATCCGCAAAATCCAACGTGCTCGCCCCCCCAGGGCTGGTTGCGCCACTAAATCTGGCGCCGGTAATTTCCGAAAATCCCAAAGCCGCGCAAATACGATTCGAGTGGCAACCGGTGGATGAAGCGATTTCGTATACGTTGCGGATCAGTTCCACGACCATGTTCACCAAGCTGGTGAAAGAAGTGAAAACGGCGAACGTTACCGCCGACGTGAGCGGACTAGAAGCCGGAGATTATTTCTGGAATGTGTCCGCATCGGATGCGAAAAAGCAGACCAGCGAGGTCAGCGAGACATTTAAGTTTTCCCTCGTGCCGCAGGCAAAGTCGCAAGATATGCTGCTGGAGATAGAAAGCACGCAGCTCCATGGGCGAGTTGCAGAGATTATTGGGAAGACAGAGCCCGGCGCAGCGTTGATCGTGAATGGGCAACCGGTCGCAAATATTGCGCCGGATGGATCCTTCCGTCACTTCACCGAGCCACTAGAGCCAGGTCAGCACACCATTGTGGTGATTGGCTCAAATCGTCGTGGAGGCACGGCGAAGCAGCCGGTTTCGATCGTAGTGCCGAAGTAGATTTGGGGAAGCGGCGCGGCGAAGTTTTGCGTGAAACGCCGAATCCAGCGAGAATGAGAGATTACACGATGAATCATTCGTGTACTGAGTTGCGATTCGAGGGGAAGCCCCTCCGCAGGGGGAAGCAGGCAAATGAATAAGAACGGTTATAACCTCAGGTCGGTTTTCAGTTTGTTTTCCTCCGACCTGGCCATCGATCTGGGAACGGCGAACACGCTGGTGTTCTCGCACGGTAAAGGTATTGTCGTGAACGAGCCGTCGATTGTGGCGATCAATAAGGCCAGCGGCGAAGTAGTGGCTGTCGGGCGCGAAGCGAAAGACATGCTGGGGCGCACTCCAGGCAACGTGGTCGCCATCAAACCGATGAAAGACGGCGTCATTGCCGACTTCAAAGTAACGGAAAAGATGCTGACGTATTTCATTCAAAAGGCCCACAATCGCCGCGTTCTGGTGCATCCGCGCATCGTGATTGGCGTGCCCAGCGAAATTACGCCGGTGGAAAAGCGTGCAGTGCAGGACTCTGCCTATCGTGCACGCGCCAGCGAAGTGTATCTGGTGGAACAAGCAATGGCGGCAGCAATTGGCGCGGGTCTGCCGATTGAAGAGCCCAGCGGCAACATGGTTGTCGATATCGGCGGCGGCACCACAGACATCGCGGTTATTTCGATGAGCGGCATCGTGTATTCGCGCTCGGTGCGCGTGGCCGGTAACGAGATGGACGAAGCGGTGATGCAATATCTGAAGCGCAAGTACAACTTGCTGGTCGGCGAACGCACCGCGGAACAAATCAAAATGGAGATTGGCTCGGCGTATCCACTGGAAAAGCCGTTGACCATGGAAGTGAAAGGCCGCAATTTGATCGAAGGCGTACCCCGGACGGTGACGATTGACGATAGCGAAATTCGGGAAGCGCTCAGCGAATGCGTGGCGACGATTTTGAATGCCGTTCGCGTGGCGCTTGAACGTACACCGCCGGAACTTTCTGCCGATATCAGCGATCGCGGCATCGTGCTGACCGGAGGAGGCGCCCTGCTAAAGAATCTGGACAAGCGAATCCGCGAGGAGACCGGTTTGCCGGTATCGATTGCGGATGATCCCCTGGCGTCGGTGGTGCTCGGAACCGGAAAGATGCTGAGCGATTTTAAGCTACTGCGGCAAGTTTGCATTGATTGAGAAACTGATCCCTTTTCAGTCGTAAGTTTTCCGTTGGCTCTGAATCAGGTCTGAATTTCCTTTTTCTCAGCCATGGAATTTGGAACAGACTTTTGCATTCTCTTGGTTTACATAAAACTTAGAACTGAGAACTATTTTATATGGTGGCCATTCCTTCAAGGCATAAATCGCTGGCGCTGCTCGCTGCAGTGTTGATCGCGCAGCTTCTGCTGCTGGCGGTACAGATCAAGCGAGATTCGCGAGGGCGGCTAATCCGGGTGTGGGCTGTGACGGCGGTGTCCCCGTTTGAACGCAGCGGAGCGTGGGGACTTGGGAAAATCGGTGGGGTGTGGAATCACTATTTTGCGCTGACAAGCACATCTCGCGAAAACGAAGCCTTGCGAGTGGAAAATGACTCCTTGAAGCTGACTATTTCACAGCTCCAGAGCAAAGCGGCCGAGGCCGACCGGTTATCGGCACTGTTGAATTTTCGCCATTCGCAGACAAAAGTACCGATGGTCACGGCACGAGTGATTGGGGCGAGCGCGGGGACGGCCAGCCGGATTGTCGAGATCGATCGAGGGGAACGCGACGGGATACGGCGAAATCTCGCGGTGATTACGCCCGACGGCGCTGTTGGCAAAGTGATTGAGGTCTATCGTGACACCGCGCAAGTGCTGTTGCTCACCGATAAGGAAGGCGGCGTGGGCGCGATGCTGGTCGAATCGCGCATTCAAGGGCCCGTTGGCGGGACGGGTGAACCGCTGTTAACGATGAAGTATGTTGCCACCGACGACAAAGTGAACGTTGGTGAAAAAGTGGTAACCAGCGGCATGGACAAAATTTTCCCGCGCGATATTCCCGTTGGGACGGTTCAGGAAGTCAAACCCGGCAACCCGTTCAAGCAAATCTGGCTGCGACCTGCGGCAAGATTGGAACGGTTAGAAGAAGTGATTATTCTGCTGACGCAAGAGTCGGTGGATTTCACCAAGGAATCGGAGACTCCGGCTACACCCGCTAGCACTTCTTCGACCGCGACGAATCCTGCAAATGCCAGCGCGCCCACAGCCCCGGCAGTGAACGGGGAAAAGCCATGAACGAAACGTACGAGCTTCGCAGCGCAGAATCGCACATTGAAGTCCACAAATTTTACCCAGGCGCGATCGGGGGGGTAGCGATTGTTGCGTTGGTATTGCAGGCCATGGTGCCGGTGTATTTTCCGGGATTTCGCATTTTAGATTTGCCGCTCTTGCTGACAATTTATTTCGGATTGAGTCGGCGCAATCCTTCGACCGGATTGTTGCTTGGTATGGTGATCGGGCTTTTGCAGGACAGTTTGAGTGGGCCGACTGTGCCGCTGGGCTACTATGGCATCGCGAAAACTTGCATCGGCTACCTCGCCTCGTCGATTGGAGCGCGGCTCGATACCGAACATCCTGCGGCACGTCTTGCGCTGATCATGGGATTCTTCGTGACGCATCAGGCAATTCTGGTGCTCATTCGGCGATTGCTGCTTGCGCAGCCCGAACGGTGGTTCGACGTGCGTCTCGCCATCGCCGCCACGGTCAACGCCGTGCTCGGAACGGTCCTCTTCCTGGTACTCGATCGTCTACGCCGCAATTCCTAGAACAATTCTATTCTTGGGATTGCTCGGCGGCCCGCCCGCCCCAGTGGTGGGGCTTCCCGACCGCCCACCAAATCCCGTCATTGACCGATGGTCCCGTTCATAGGCGTATGGCCCTAATGAGAGAGCAGGAAGTGCTTGAAGTCGTCATAGCTGTTGCTGATTGCCAGGGAGAGTTTCGGGCGATGCAGGTATTCAGCGAGACGGGAAGGGAGGGGCGGGGCAATGCCGATTCCCCTTTGCACGACTTCGGCAAACTTGGCGGGATGTGCGGTGGCGAGCACCAGACCCTGCGCAGGTTCGGGATGTTGTTTGCGGAAGGCTTCCCATGCCAACATGCCTACGGCGGTATGCGGATCCGTCATATAACGGTAACGGTCCCACACGCTGTGCATTTGCTGCAGAGTTTCCTCATTGGTGGCACCGTGTCCCCAGATTTCCTTGCGCACGATTTCCAGCCGCCCACGGCACAGGTCCAGCAACCGTGGAAAATTGTTGGGATTGCCGACATCCATCGCATTTGAATAGGTGGCCTGTGCGGCACGCGGATGAAATACGCCGCTACGCAAATATTCCGGCACCACATCGTTAGCATTCGTGGCGGCGATAAACCGGGTCACGGGCAAACCCATGCGCTTTGCAAACAATCCCGCGGTCAGGTTTCCGAAATTTCCGCTGGGCACCGAAACGATTAGGGGAACAGAAGCGACAGGCAACTGGCGATAGGCGGCAACGTGATAAAACATCTGCGGCAACAGGCGGCCGACGTTGATGGAATTGGCGGATGTCAGAAAAGTGCGTTGGTTCAGAGCTTCATCGCTGAAGGCCTGCTTGACCAATCGCTGGCAGTCGTCGAACGTGCCGGAAACTTCCAGGGCCGTAATATTTTCGCCGAGCGTAGTGAACTGTTTTTCCTGAGCTTCACTGATGCGCTTCGAAGGATAGAGAATGACCACTCGGATGCCGGGCACGCGCAGAAAGCCGTGGGCGACGGCGCTTCCGGTATCCCCTGAAGTGGCGACCAAAACGGTAAGCGGGCGAGTTTCGCCACGCACGAAATAGCCCATCAGCCGGGCCATAAATCGCGCGCCAAAATCTTTAAACGCCAGAGTTGGGCCGTGGAATAATTCGAGAACATGCAGAGCGGGCGACAAGGAAACAAGTTTCACGGGGAAATTGATGGCTTCGGCCACCACTTGCCATAAAACCTCTTCCGGCACGTCCGGCGTAGCGAAGGGCCGCACTACGCGGAAGCAGACTTCAGTGAAGGGCAAGCGGCGAAATTCTTCCAACTCTTCGGGACTGTGCCGAGCAATTTCCGCCGGCATATACAAGCCACCATCGGGTGCTAGCCCGCGGAGCACCGCGCCTTTCAACGATGTGAGTGGTGCTTTCCCGGCGGTGCTGCGGTATCGCATAGAGAACTCTTCTAATTCGAACTGACCTGCCTGCGCTCATCGATTTGCGCACGAAGTTTTTCCAGAAATGCGGCGGCAGGTGATTGGCCGCAGGATTCAGCCACAGCAGCCAGGGCGCGCAATCCCGCGACGGCGAGTGTATAGTGCGCCAGCGTCTGGTAGCTTTGGCGGCGCGCACCGATCAGCGCGGGATAGCAACGAGCCACGGTATCGCTTGGGGATTCGCCTGCCCGCGCCTGAAATGAACCACGCCAAAGTACCGGTTTGGGATCGTCAAGATAGCGACGAATCAAAAGTTGCTGTTCCTCGTCGGAGGCGGCCAGATGGACGACCGTCATCAGCCTGCGCAAACGGAACAGTAGATTGTTTCCCGTGTAAATGACGCTACCCGTGGTGTCGAGGATTAGCGCTTTGGACGGATTTTTCTCCAAACCAGTAAGCACTTCATCGAGCGAAGAAATTTCTTCGGAGAGGTATTGGGATTCGCGCTCGGCGTACGTGGGACTATCGGGCCAGCCCATCCACGTGGCAACGCCATTGATTCCGCGGAATCCTCTGGCTTGTAGCGTTGGGGCGAGGCGGGCTTCGATAAGATCGTCAGAGGAGATGGCGGGGTGGTTTGCAGCTGACAAATGCTTGGTCCAATACGTCTTGCCGACACCAGACATCCCGATTAGTGCCAGGCGAAGTGGCTTGGAAGGTGGCTGGGCCATAGAGAATCCTAAATCTTACTGGATTGGTGGGGGAGCGCGAAAGAGAAAGGAGAATCGAGGTTTAGGAATCGACAGTTTCGCCCCAGGTTTAGGCCTTTATCAGCGCGAAACCTGTACTTGTGTCCGAGTTGCGCCGCTATAGCACAGGTGCTAGTTTGGTAGGGAAGTCGGCAATGGACGCCTTTTGGGAGTTTCGCGGCGAATTTACTGTCTCGTGGTGTAGCTTAGAGCCGGTTCTTAGGCTACTCGCTGCAACAAGAATTTTGGTTAACTCGCTGCTAGATGAGTGATTGCGCGAGCGTGAACCGCTCAAAGTTTTGAATTGATGGGCTCGCGTGTAGGGTTTGCGTGTCGTACTGGTTTCGTAACGATAATCGATTGCCGCAAGAACGGCTGGCCGCCGCTTCCTACGTGATTGTGGGCATAATCACCTTGCTGCTATTTGGTTTCTGGAAACTCCAAGTCATTGATTCGGATAAGTATGGCCAGCTGGCCGAGCGCAATCGCGTTCGGTCGATTCCGATCATTGCTCCACGTGGACGGATGCTCGATCGCGACGGCCGGGTGCTCGTCGATAATTACCCCTCCTTCAGCGTCATCCTGTTGCGCGACGATATGGTCTCGGTACAAAAGAGTTTGCCAGCCATCGCCGATGGCTTAGGCCTCTCGCTCGATGACTTGCAGGACCAGCTCAGCAATACCGAGAAATTGCCGAAATTTCAGCCTATCGTGATCAAGCCTGAAGCGACCCCCGCCGATGTAGCATTCATCGAATCTCACCGCGCCGATATTCCCTTGCTCGAAATGCTGATGGTTCATCGGCGACGGTATTTGCCGGGTGGATTCATGTCGCACGCCAGCGGGTACGTTGGTGAGGTAAGTGAAGAGCAAATCGAGGCCAGCAATGGCAAATTGCGTCCAGGTGACTTCGGAGGTAAAAGCGGCCTGGAACGCCAGTACAACGATCTCCTTG
>DATFZN010000050.1:0-2804 GCA_035314425.1 Candidatus Acidiferrum sp.
GGAAGAAAGCGCATTGGTTGCGGCCCTCGGCGAACCTTACAAACAGTACATGCGGCGCACCTGGCGCCTAGTTCCATTTCTGCTGTGAGGGCCCTCAGCCCTTCTTGAGTGGCCAGCGGCGCTCACATGGACTGACGACGATTTGCCACCGCTGCTGGTTATTTTTTCAGGGTTGCGAGCAGTTTGTGCAGAGCTCCGGTTGTGACTACAGAATCGGATCTGCCTTGCTCTTTCCGACTGCGTCGTGTAAATACCATTCATGAAACGCACCCTTTTCCGTACGCCATTTAGCCTCTTTGTGTGTCTGAGCCTATCTATGCTGACGCCGGCCCATCCTCGCGTGAGCAAGAAGGCGCAGCCTCAAGCGCCCGGCGATTCCTCATATGAGAAAACCCCGGAGGGCCTGCGCAGGTTCCTCGAGGACATCCTTGCAGCGGCAAAGAAAGGCGACAAACACAGGCTTGCGCTCCTAATAAAAAGTACGGAAGTCCCGAACTGCGACGCCTGGCTGCACCAGCATTACCCCGCAGACACCGCCGACAGTTGGATGGGCCTCTGCGACCCTAAAGCCCTCGGCCCAAACGAGGAGTCTCTGCAAGAGCAGTTCATGGGATTCGCAAAACAGGACGGCGAGATTCTAACGCGTGTCGCCACCAATGATCCAGCGGGCTCCCGCCTTGCGCCAAGCGACACTCGCTCCACCAATCACGCTAACGATTCGTACTTCGCCTCGTGGAGGCTCGCGACCGAACCAAAGGATGCCAAGGGTGATCCCATCGGTTACTTCGGATTTATCGATGGTGCGTTTCGCTGGGACAGTGGCGCGTGGTTCCCCAAAATCAAATTCGCAAGTGCAAAAATTGTTCCCGCGAAGCTCATCAAGAGAGTTGAGCCCGTATACCCGGTAGACGCCGCCGCGCAACACATCACTGGAACTGTCCGCGTCTACTACGTGATCGGCGGCGATGGAAAGGTCTACAACGCCCACGCCCTCTCTGGCGAGGGTCTATCCGAAGATTCGTCGCTACGAAAGGCTGCGGAAGATGCGGTTCTTGAGTGGAAATATCAGCCGGCGACTATGGACGGCAAGCCAATCCAAACAAACGCTGTGACGGTTGACCTTAAGTTTTCGCCTAACGGCTGAAGGCTTTTTCGCCAGAGCGCGGCACGCAATTCACATCAACCCGCCCTGCCGCGCCAATTTCAGCGCTTCAATCGCCGCCCCGCGCGCGCCGGCAGTATCGCCATTCGGCATCACGTAAATCGGAATCCCCGCCTGCTCTTCGCGCTGCGCAGGCATGCCCACGCGAATCTCCGCCAAAAACCACTTCTGAAATTCCGCGCTGGTCTCCAGCGCACCGCCACCCACAATCAACGCATCCGGATCAAACGTGTTCACCATCTCGTCAAAGAAGAGCCCCAAAGCATGCGCCTGCACGCGGAATACTTCCTTGCACAGCGCATCGCCCTTGTCCGCCAGTCCGCGCACCATCTTGGCCGCTTTCGAAGGCTCCAGTTTTGCCAGTTCATGATTCGGATAGCGCGGCAGAAAATACGGCAGAATGTTTTTCTCAATTCCCGTCAGCGAACACAGGGACTCCAAGTCTCCCACACGCCCGCAATTGCAAACCGGCTTCATCCCGCTGGTGTCCGCAATGCTCTGATAGGGCAGCAGCACGTGCCCCAGCTCTCCGCCAAATCCGTTTCTACCCTTCACTACATTCCCATCCAGAATGATCCCGCCGCCGTTCCCCGTGCCAATAATTGTCGAGACCGACGTCTCCCGGCTGTTCGAACCAAAAATCGTGTAGTGTCCCCACAGCGCTGCGGCATTTCCGTCGTTCAAGTACGACACCGGCTTGTCCAGCTTCTGCGCCAGGCCCCCGCGAATATCGAACGAAGCCCAATTCGCGTGCACAAAGTTGGTGGAACCTCGCGCGCTCAACTGCCCCGCGGCGCTGGCCGGCCCCGGCGTATCCAGCCCCACCGCCACCACGTCGCTGAGTGCAACGCCCCCGCGCTCCGTTGCGATCTTTAGTCCGTCCGCAATCTGCTGCAGACACACCTCCGGCCCCTGCTTGGAAAGCGCCGGATGCTCGCACAAACTCTCAATCAGAAACTTCTCTTGCTGATCGATCAGCGTGTAATTGATCGCCGTACCGCCCAGATCCACACCAGCCACCACCGGCATGTTTTTTCTCCTATTGCTCAGCGAATCCTGGTCCGGCCCAGCCTAACAGAATTTCTGCCAGCCATCGCAGCAAAGGAAATCTCCGGACGTTGCTAGCGCGCTTTGCAGGGGAAAGCTCGAAAAAAAGAATTCGCTTGACAATCTGGGTAACGTTGCGTACAATTGCTCTTGTAGAGAACTACGTCCGGCCTCCTCCCTTTATTTCAGCAATCCTTTAACAAAACACGCGACTTAACGACCACAAAGCACGCCCCACAATAACAATTTGCCCCGCGAGCGGCGACGTCGCGCCAAATTATTTTTCAGTTTCAATTCGGGAATTGGCACACTTGGAGGATTCTAGCAACGACCGTAACTCGCGTACAATGAACACTTGCAAAACTGTATCAAAACAAAGGACTTTAACCCGATTGGAATGAACACTTACAAAAAAGCATGAGGGGGGCTAGGATCGACCTCCGCTGCCCTGGACCACTCCGCTCAGCCAGCCGCAATCGTCGCTCCCCATTCTTCAGGGTTTACATCCCGGGCGTGCTGCGAAAAGAGCCAGTGATGGCCGTCGAGGTCCGCAACCCCGAACTGCCGTTCGCCATACACCGTGACAGTCAACTCT
>DATFZN010000051.1:0-23394 GCA_035314425.1 Candidatus Acidiferrum sp.
GGGTCCACATAATGTGTCAATGCCGCTGCCGCTTCATGAGAAACCGCCACAAAATCCGCCGATTGGGCAGGGGTCACCGCATGATTCAAGGCGTAGGTTGTCGGCACGGTTCCGATCAGAATGAGCATGATCAATCCCATGCCTTTTTGCCCGTCATTCGATCCATGAAAGAAACTCACGCCTGTGCATGTCAGCATCAGCATGGCGCGAATCCAGAACGGCGGTGGCGCATCTCCGACTGGGGCTTCATAGAGCCGATTATCCTTAATAAGTGCTTTCATCAGATAAAACAAACTCATGGCCAGGGCGAATCCAAAAACCGGTGATAACAGTAGCGACTTTCCAATCGTAGCCGCTTGCGCCCAATCTACTCCGCTCGTCCCGGATCGCGCATTCATGACCTGGTTCGCAATCCCCACACCGATAATCGATCCAATTAAGGTGTGCGAGCTCGAGGCCGGCAATCCCAACGACCAGGTTCCAAGATTCCAAAGGATTGCCGCGACAAGCAGCGCGAACACCATAGCGAAGCCGGCACCGCTTCCAACCTGCAAAATCAATTCCACCGGTAACAGAGAAACGATCGCAAACGCCACCGCTCCTGTCGACGTCACCACACCCAGAAAATTCCAGAAGCCAGACCACACCACCGCGATATTCGGCTCCATCGAATGGGTATAAATGACCGTTGCCACCGCGTTTGCAGTGTCGTGAAACCCGTTTACAAATTCAAACCCCAGTGCCACAAATAACGCGATAGCCAGCAGCACATAGGGCCAGGCCGATCCCAGCACAACTCCCTGCAAGTCGCGCGCGATGCTGGTTCCGATAAATATGATTCCGGCCAGGAACACCAGCGCAAAGACGAGTGTCCCAATCCGACTGGGACCCTTGTTTAGTTTGGCGTGGACGGCTGAGGATGATGTAGCCGGTACAACCGGCGTTGCTGCTGTAGTTTCTGGAGGTGCTGATACTGGCATATTGCTCCCTTCTGGAGCGGAGATCTCACACGGATTCCGTGTTTGCAGGATTCGATTTGCAATGTGCCCGTCACTTATACGTTCGAATTGTTACGCGCAAATGAATGAATTAAAACAATCGCCCCAATTGGAAGAACCACTTTTCGTGGCCCGTGTCTCCCACGCTGCCACCAATAAACACCGGTCCGAGGGCGGTAACCAGAATGATGCCACCGGCCCCGTCGGCAGAAAATTTTGGTGCTGTCGGATCGTTATACATCTTCCCAAACTCGGCGCTACCGGAAAAATATACGTCCTTGCCGACCAAGGGCGGAAGGGTGAACAGTCTGTAAAGATAGCCTGTCCGGCCATAAAAATATTGATTTCCATAGAGCTCGTTCACACCGTAGGAGCTGAGCAAGCCCGGGCCGCCCAGGAAGAAATGTGGAGCACCAACATTGCTATAACCAAACGTCGTGCCGCCTTTGGCCTGCAGGAAGAGGGAGCTCTTTTCGGAAAGCGGATGGTAGTAGGCAGCGAGGAATTCAAGAGACGGAAACGCTGCGGTGGCGCCCGGATTGCTGTCGTACCAATAGAAATTGCCTTGGAAATAATGGCCAGCCGTTGGCACGACAGCTGCGTTGGTGTGATCCCGGATGTATTGCACCTGCGCGGCACCGACCCTCCCGCTGAAGGAAGAAAATTCTGGTTTGCCAAGGCGCAAGGTCGAGTTCAGGTAGCCAATCCCGTAGCCCGCCTGTAGTTGATTGAATCGGTTGAACAGGTATCCCAAATCCGCCCCGCCTAAAACGTTATCTAGCCGGTAGATCGCTCGTGGATCGTTTTTGTAATAAATATCGAACGACCCTTGCGACGCGTTTAAGAATGGCAGCACGTACCAGCGACTGAGCGGATGAATTGGTCGGTAAAGCTCGGTCGCGATTCCATACGTTTCCCCAAATTGCAGGTCGGTGCGCCACTCGGATCGATACCCGGCAATATCCATAAACGTTAACCGCGCGCCCATGGTGAACGTCACATCATCAGGCTGCGCCCCATCCACGATGAACGATGGCTGCAGGAATGGCGGCGCATATCCCTTCTCGTGAACCCGTACCTCGAGTCCCTCCTGCCCGTTTTCCTCTACCAGGTCATAGGTAAGGCTGTCGTAGCGCCCCACTCCGGTCAGCCTTGTCAACATCGAATCCATCTGGTTGGGATCCAGAGGCTTTCCAAGCACTGGCTGTAAGAATTGCTCGATGCTGGCCGCTGCCTCCTGATCTACTCCCGACACCTTCACGTATTGCGGCGCGCCCCTAACGCGCTGGATTCGGGCCCGTTTTCTGCGCACATACTCGGCCCAATCTTGGTCATCGAGGGCATATTTCAGCAGGATTTGCGACTTGGCCTCGGCCGCAGCGTATCCGATTTTGATCAACTTGTCCGTTTTGTCATAATCCCTGGTGGAAAACTCCTCTACGTTCGCGCGGACGACCAAGTCCGCTCCGGCCATTCCGCGCAATTCCGTCTCTGCGATCACCAATTCCACCGACCGGCCCAATACCTCAAATGCGGACTGAATCTCCTTCGCGCTGGTTTTCGATATTTGCAGGTGCACAGCGATAATCACCTCTGCACCCATCTGCTTCACGACGTCGGTCGGTAGGTTGTCCACTAGGCCGCCGTCCACAAACACTTGGTCGCCGCGGTGCACTGGCGCAAAAACACCGGGAATCGATATCGTCGATCGCAACGCGTCAGACAGGGAGCCACTATCGAAAACGTACGCTTTTCCTGAAACCAATTCGGTGGCGACACATCGGAAGGGAATCGGAAGTTGATTGAATGAGTTTACTGAACCATAGGCCAGAGTTTCCCGATCGATCAGCAAGTTGATCTGCTGCCCGGTGTTCAATCCGGGCGGGAGATTAAATCCATTTTTCAGTCCGAACACCAATGCGTTCGGCACCTGCCGGGCATCTTCCTTTCGTCGGAACGATAGGTCTTCATACGGCGTCCCGCCTCCCAGCAGCAAAGGCCAGTTCGCCGTCTTTACGATCTCTTCCAATTCATCGGCGGATTTGCCGGTGGCATACAAACCGCCCACCAAACCACCTATGCTGGTGCCGGCAAGATAATCGATCGGGATGTGATGTTGTTCAAACCATTTCAGAACGCCAATATGTGCTTCTCCAAGCGCGCCGCCGCCCTCGAGCGCTACGCCGATGTGTGACGGGGAAGTAGACACCGGAGCCAGCGGCTGCCTTGATTGTTCTTGTGCCGACACGGCGTACGGCATCGCGCAGAAAAGTATGGCACCGCAAACGTGTAACATAATTCGCATAGGCAGACCTCAGCACTTTTTTAGGCCGGGCGACGGCTGGAAAATCTCAATCAGTGTCTATCACTCTGATGGCGACGGGCAATCATCTTGGGCCGAATGGCTTTATCGATTTTGCATCTAAATATTCGCTTCTTCCTCCGGATGTTTCTGCCGGTGCGCCACCCCTACACCGACAAGCACCAATATCCCACCTGCGACCTGTGCCGCCGACAAAGTTTCGTGCAACAACAACGCAGCAAGGACTGCAGTCAGCGGCCCTTGGGTCAGCAAGCTGACTGAAGTAACCGTCGCAGGAAGATGGCCAAGCGCATAGGTCAGAGCCAAATATCCGGCCAGTTGCGAGATGAGTCCCAATCCAATCAGTGCTCCCCATGTCCTAGCATTCGGCACCCGAAACGAATTTCTCAGTGCGAGATTGATTACCAACAGCGCTACAGTCGTTGAGATCATTGCTAGCCGCAGAAATTGAAGGGTACCCGTTGTGGTGCGTACCTGTTCGGTTGCCAGCAGATACATGGCAAAAAAAGCGGCAGCTCCGACGGCCATCGCGTCTCCCCATCCAAATTGCGTGTGCCGCAATAGATCGGAGCGCAGAATCACGAGCGAGCCACAGACAGCCATCACCAACCCGATCCAAAACGACGCTCGCGGGGGCCGCCGGAAAACGAGCCATGTCAACAACCCAACAAATATAGGCGAGTTGTTGCCGAGCAGCGTTGCATTCGCTGCTGTCGTCTGCAGAATCGAAGAGTTGAACAGCGCTAGGTCCCCGGCAAAAAAGATTCCTCCGAGTGCGATAATTCCTAGAGACCGGCGGCTAGGCGGCTTTGCTTTCTTGCCAATCAAAAATGTAGGAACAAGAAGGACAGCCGGGATGAGCATCCGGTAAAAGGCCGAGACTGACCCGGGGATATCGGTCCACCGCACAAAGATTGCCGACCACCCGATGCACAAGATCGCCGCGATCAGCGCCAGGTAGGCAAGCGGAGTTCTATTCGCTGGCATCATCGGACTTTGGGGTGCTGCATGGCTGTTGTCGTCCAATAAATCCACAACGTCGTGCAGATGCCTGGGCATAGGCGATAGGGAACGAACGTGACCGCAAGGAGCAGGCACCCATTTGCAAAATGCAGCCACGCATCCCGGTTTCTTTTTCTTCTTTTTGGTTCTCCACTCCCAAGGACACTCCTCACTGGGTTAGAAGAGTACCAGCGAAGCGCTGGAAATCGAAGTTGGCCCAAGCTTGCTGAAAATATGTAAGGATGCCAAAGGTCACGCTATACTACGCAACAAGCATCTCAGTTGCGAGGATGAGAATGGGCAAACGGAAAAGTGACAAGGAACTGGGCATGAATCGCGAAATTACCCGCCGCGATTTCCTGAATGGGGTTGCCCTAGGCGCGGGAGCTAGCCTGCTCGGTGGCGCCCTCTCCTCGGAAAAATTGCTTGCCGCGGCGATTCTCGACGAATCGGCGCCGGAAAAATCGCCCGACTATTATCCTCCCGCAAGAATGGGCATGCGCGGCAATCACGATGGCTCCTTCACCTTCGCTCATAAATTGCGTGATGGCGATAATCCTCTTTCCTTCGGCGACGACATCGATACCCATGAATCCTACGACCTTGTTGTAGTCGGCGGTGGAATCAGTGGATTGGCCGCGGCGTATTTCTTTCGCCACAAAGCCGGGAATTCCGCGCGGATTTTGATCCTCGACAATCACGATGATTTCGGCGGCCACGCCAAGCGCAATGAATTTCAGGCCGCTGGCCGCCTGACTCTCAGCTATGGCGGAACGCAGTCCATTGAAAGCCCGGGAAATTACAGCAAGGAAGCCAAAGCACTCATCAAACAGATCGGCGTCGACACCCAGAAATTTTACAAAGCCTATGACCAAAGGCTCTATGCACATTTGGGGACCGCCGTTTTTTTCGATAAGGCCACATTCGGCGAAGATCGACTGGTCACCGGAATGAATTCTATCGGGTGGCCTGAATTCCTGGCGAAGGCTCCGCTTTCCGATCTCTCGCGAAAAGACATCGCCCGCGTTTACACGGAACGAGTGGACTATCTCCTTGGGATGTCACGCGAGGAGAAAATTGCCAAGTTGAAAACCCTCAGCTACTCCGATTATCTAACGCAATATTGTAAGCTCACCACTGAAGCGTTGCCTTTTTTCCAGACATTCACGCACGACCTTTTTTGCGTGGGTATTGAAGCCGTCCCTGCCTACGCGTGTTACCAAGAGGGTGACGATTATGGTTCATTTACCTATGCGGGTTTTGACGGTCTAGACCTTCCCGAGCGCGAGAAAGAAGAACCCTACATTTTCCATTTTCCCGACGGGAACGCTTCGGTGGCCCGCTTGCTCATCCGCTATCTGATTCCCAGTGCGATGCCCGGATCCACCATGGAAGATGTCGTTACCAGCAAAGCGGACTACGCGCAGTTGGATCGCGCGGAAAATCCCATCCGCGTACGCCTGAACAGCACGGTCGTCAATGTACAGCATTCCAGGCCTCCGTCCGTCTCCGAGAAAACTGTACAAATCGCCTACATGCGCGGCGGAAAAATGCAGAGGGTCACCGGTAAAAAATGCGTTCTGGCTTGCTACAATGTGATGATTCCCTATCTCTGCCCGGAGCTCCCCGAGGCACAAAAGGAAGCGCTTTCCTATCTGGTGAAAGCTCCCCTGGTTTACACCCACGTCGCAATCAACAACTGGACGTCCTTTTCAAAGCTCGGCATCCGGCAAATTGTCGCTCCAGCCAGTTATCACACCTACACCGCGCTGGATTTTCCCGTCAGTCTCGGCAAATATCAATTTCCCAGCAAGCCCGAAGAGCCCGCCGTGCTTTTTATGTTGCGCACTCCGTGTAAACCGGGATTACCGGTGCGAGATCAGAATCGCGCAGGCCGCGCAGAACTAATGCAAACTCCTTATGCAAAATTCGAGCGCAACATTCGGGAGCAGCTAGCAGCAATGCTCGGCGGAGCTGGTTTTGATCCCGCACGGGATATTGCCGGCATCACCGTCAATCGCTGGGCTCATGGCTACGCTTACACGCCCTTTGAACTCAATTTGCCGGACTGGAAAGACGGCCACCAACCGTGGGTCATTGGCCGCCAGCCATTTGGAAATATCACGATTGCGAATTCCGATGCAGGGGCCAGCGCCTATACCGACACCGCCATCGATCAGGCCTTTCGCGCGGTGAACGAGGTTTTCAGCGCTCCCCAAGGATGACCTAGATCATTCCTTCTGCACAGAGCAGAGCAAAATTAACTGGCATGGGAAGCGCTCTTTGCAGCCAGTGCCGGGCTTTGGGATTTAGAGACGGCCGACTTTGCGCGACATCGGAACAAAAACTCGTTTCTGGGGACGCGCAACTGAAACAGTAAATCGCTCGACAGCAAAAGAATGTGCAGCAAGCGCGACCGATCCAGATTCGTCAGATCTTCGCAGCGCAAACTTACCAACAAAGCGCGATTCGAGCATTCTTCCACCATGGCTTGCGCGCGCCTCATTCCCGCTCGCACGAAAAGTCTTCCTTGGATCTGCGGTTCTAGATAATCCAGCCATTCATAGCAGCGCACAATAAAGTGTTTCAGGCACAGCAACTTCTGGCCCAGCGCAATGAGGGCCGAGAATTCGCAGGAATCCGCACTGCAGGGCTGCCGGTCATCGAGCAGATGGGGTTTCTCCCTCCCCGTGGGGAGCGCTCTGCTGCCCGCCATCGCTTCCTGTACCGGATTCATCATCCTTCCTTGCCCGATACTTAGCTACACAGTTGCCGGCTGATCGGTCGAAGAACATGTAGAAAAGTGCGCCACGTGATTTTCCGAGCGCAGCCAGTGCTCCGCGTAGGGAAGGAGAATCGTTCTGAGCTGCTGAGCATTTTCGGCACAGTGCCGTCTGTGCCCATTGCCCTTCCAGAGAGTGACGATGGTGACGCGTCTTGCTTCCTGATCTGACACCATGACCATGCACCCGGCAAACCCCGACTTCGATCGGAAGGCTTCGCGTATCGCGAGAGGAACAAGGGACTGAAGTTTGTAGGTTTGCCCCGGCGCAGAGACGAATTGCACACTATGTGCGGAGACGTCGAACGGTTGGCACTCTGCCTGAATCGCTCTCGTGAGATTGCTTTCAGGGTTAGCGTATGCATGGACGTCCCGGTGGGCAACTGGACTTTGGCCTTGCTCTGGCTCGGAAGTGCAGTCCTGCGAATTGGTCGAAATCCAGGGCACCAGAGGCTTCGGGAGCACGCGGGAAACCTGTTTCGTTGCGGGAGCGATGATCGTTACTTGGGTGGCCATGAGTCCTCTCTCTTGCCTGTCCCCGTTGAAAAGGGGAAGGGCGCATCCTCGCGTGGTCAGGGTGAGCCAAGATGCGCCCGAGGGTACGTGGAGATGGTGACTATTCTCCACGGAGCAGGGCTTCCTAGATTCAGGGGGCCCTATTGCCAAGTAGTGTCCCTCACCCCCAAATCGTTTCATTTTGTGAATGCCTAGTATCGCCCGCCGGCCGATTCAGCTGGAGCATCGCCCACGGTCGGTGCCATTTCGGCCGGAAAGTCGCACCCAGAGCTCGGCCGTCGCAACCTGGTACTAAAACGGATCTCTTGCGCCAAGTTCAACAACGGCAGGGTCCAGCAGGACTATGCCGTCGGTCGGGAATCCACAGGCCTCGGAGTCCGGAGACAACTCCTAAGAGATTATTGCGGCATCCAGCCGGTGGTGACGATTTTGTAGCCGGCTTTCTTGGCAGTTTTGATGTTGTCTTCGTAGGCGTCAGAGGCGGCGGGTGCATCGGGAAAGCTGTAGCAGGTGGGAGTGTCAAGTGTCTTCAGGTTGTAATTGGCTTGGGTGTCCTTCTGGAATTTTGCGCGATGTTCGTCGGCGCGGGAAGGCGAGTAGCGGAACCAGGCGCTGTAATACAAGGCCTGTCCGGAGCGCGCGTTGCACCACATCAGGTTGCGGCTGTCGGTGACTTGCGCGCCTCCCAAACGTCGGGGTGAGGAACTGGCGGTTCCTGCCCGAACGGCGGGAGAAATGACCAGGAGAATAGACAGTAGGGTGTTCAACATTTGCGAACTCCTTGAGATCCGAGGTTTACGGGAGCATATAATAGCTCGTGACCGTCAATTGT
The DNA here is from genome assembly GCA_035314425.1 of Candidatus Acidiferrum sp. Taxonomy (GTDB): domain Bacteria; phylum Acidobacteriota; class Terriglobia; order Acidiferrales; family UBA7541; genus Acidiferrum. The sequence continues at coordinate 8,454 of DATFZN010000051.1, forward strand.
GGGGAAATACCGGAGGCCCCTACAGATCAGTGGGTGCTAGATGCCGTAGTTGGCTTTGCGGAGGCCGTCTTTGTATGCTTCGCGAGCTTCGGTGGCTTTGCCGTGGGCGTCGTGTTCTATGAAGTGGGCCGCGTCCCAATGCTCCATGGCCACCATCGAGTGGTCAGCAGTGGCGAGGGCTTCTTCAGCCCGGATGGCGTCAACCCATTCGTCTGTGGCTCTTTTGTAGGCGAGGCGTAACTGATCGAGGTCGGGATTAGTCATGAGGAGTGCAGGGTAATGCGAGCGAGCGTAATGGTCAATTGGAGGAGATGGAAATTAACCGAAAATTGATGATTGGATGGCAAAAGGAAGCGAAGAAAGATCCTCTACTGCGGTTTATGCGAAACCCCACCTCCACTGTTCCGGCCGACCGTTTGACTAGGTTTAGACCGAGCGGCTGCAGCACCTGGTGAGAGAGGCTAAGGGGCGAATTGGTAGCTGACAAACGCTAATTGCTTGCTATCCGGGGACCAGGACGGAACATTGATGGTCCCTTGGCCGCCGAGAAGAGTGGTGAGGATGGTGATTTTGCCGTCGGGGAGCGACATTAGGCGCAATAGCACATCTTTGTTTTCAGGATGACCGGTGACCGATTGCTCGTAGGTGAGGATGATCATCCATTTCCCATCGGGCGAGATATGCGGGAACCAGTTGTTGTAGGCGTCGTTGGTGATTCGCTCTTGGCCGCTACCACTGGGCTGCATTCGCCAGATCTGCATTTGGCCGCTGCGATCGGAGTTGAAGTAGATGAACTTGCCGTCGGGAGCATATTCGGGACCGTCGTCCAAACCTCTGGCGGTCGTGAGCCGAGTCTCCTCGCCGCCGTCGATCAAGATGGAATAGATGTCAAAGTTTCCGTCGCGTTCGCCTACAAAGGCGAGGGTCTTGCCGTCGGGCGACCAGCCATGCCAATACGACGGGGCATTTTTGGTGATCCGGCGCGGCAATCCTCCGGCGATCGGAAGGATATAGATGCGGGAGCGATGATCTTCCTGAGACTGATCGCTGATGACCAGCGAGCTGCCGTCGGGAGAAATGCCGTGGTCGTTGTTGCAGCGGATAGCGAATCCCGTATCAATTTGTTCGGGAGTGCCGCCGGTTGCGGGAATTTTTTGGATGAGACCATCGCGATTGAAGATGAGATACTTGCTGTCGCGCGACCAATTGGGAGCTTCAAAGTGTTCAGGCGCGATCCGGATGACGTGCCGCTCGCTCGAATCAATGTTGATCGTTTCGAGCGTGCTATAGAGCCGAGGATCAGAGACAGGCTCGGGGATGCCGATTTTCAGATTCGAGAAGATGGCTTGCTCAACGATGTCCTTTTCATGGGAGCACAGGCCGATGCCAACGTAAAACGATCCACTGATGAGGACCCGAATTGAGCCGCCGGAAAGTTGCGGCACGCTGTTGCCGTGCGCGAGATACATAGTGAAATAATCGCCTCGTTTTTCGAGTCGGAGTCGAGTCGGCGCGTTGTCGGCGGCTTCCATCTGTCGCGTAAGGTCGCCTGGAGCATCACGAGTTTGCAGAGAGGTGAGGCCGACGCCGTGGAGCGCGATATCGACGTAAGGGGAGTCGGGCGCCAGCGACTGGCGAATCATCAGGACAGCCTTACGATGCGGGTTCGTGCCCTTTCCGATGAAGGAAATGTCTGCGGAGATAGAAACATTGCCGGAAGCTTTTTTCCACACGAAGAAGAAGGCGTCTTTGGTGAGCCACATATTTTCGCCGCTGGCAGAAAGGGTATACGTGTGGGCTTGGGCATCGTAGTTGATCGAACCAGGATGAACAACTGCGCCGATATCTTGGCTCGCCTCAAATGGCGGGATGGACTGGGCGGGTGTTTGCGCTCGAATTGAACGGACAGAGAAGAAGGAAGTGAGCAGAAGAAATAGGCGCAGGTAGCAAGAGATACGTTGAGACATCGGGCGGGTCTCCTTGGATGGACCGCTGAGTATACTACGCGCAGATCGACTGAGTCCGGGGTAGGGAAATATCGCCGTTATTGCTGGTGATGGGAACTCGAGCGGCGAAGCTCGAGGATCAGGTAACCGACCACGATCACGTTGACGATGAGGAGAACAATTTTGAGCGGAGTGCTGTGGACGTAGATTTCCCGGATTTCAAGAGGGATAAAGGAGACAGTGATGATGACCGTGAAATATTCCGCCCAACGTTTTCGGAGCCATAGGCCAACTCCCTCGGTAAGGGCTATTGCGGCGTAAATGAACGTACCCACGCTCAGTTCCTTGAGGCGATGGTCGTCGACGTGAGAGAGACGCGCGAGTAGCCGGTGAATAAAATAATTTCCGGGGTCGATGCGGATCACATTCACCCAGTGGTAGGCGATCGCTTCGACGTCGCGGTGGAGAAGCTTCAGGACGCCGAAGGCCGCAGCAAGAAGCAGCAACCCCTCAAGTATTTTGTAAACGGCAATGTAGAGCAAGCCGCTCGGCCGCGACCTAATGGGAGCCATCCCTCTAACTCTACACCAGATGAGCGAGGCAATCCCCACAGCGCAAATCGGACCAGTGACTCAATCGCATGATTGTGCAAGGGATGGGGTAGGGCTATACTGCCCCGCACTGGGTCAGGACACTCTCCGTGGAGCTGTTTACATTCGATAAGGCATATGTGGACCGGTTGCGGGATGGTGATCCGCAAACCGAGCAGCATTTTGTCGCTTACTTTGGACAAATCCTGGGGATCATGCTGCGAGCACGGATGCTGTCTCCAGAGCGAGTAGAGGACCTGCGGCAGGAGACATTCAGTCGGGTAATCGCCGTTTTGCGGCGAGATGGCGGGATCAAGCAGCCGGAACGCTTCGGGGCTTTTGTAAATTCGGTATGCAAAAACGTGTACTTTGAGAGCAATCGCGAGAATTTCCGGAGTCAGCCGTTGATGGATAGTCATCTCGAATCACCCGACAAGATTGTCGATCTGGAAACGTCGCTGATTACCGAGGAAACGAAAGAGCGGGTGAGGGAAATTCTCGGGGCGATGAGTCCCAAGGATCGTGACCTTTTGCGGGCGATTTTCCTCGAAGAAGGGGATAAGGATGAGGTCTGCCGGCGTTTTGGGGTCGATCGCGACTACCTCAGGGTCCGGTTGCACCGCGCAAAGGAAAGATTCAAAGAGGTTTACATGAAGGGGTGCGGCGCTGGTCCAACCGAGATTAGCAAGCGATCTCGATGAAACGATTGCCCGTCCTGAAGCACTATACCTAAGACAGGGGTTGTCGGATCACTCTAAGGTCAGGAGATATGGAACACGCTGAGGCAAAGAGTATGCACGCAGCAGAGATGTATGTTCTCGGTGAGTTGAGGGGAGATCTGCGCGAGCAGTTCGAGGAGCACTATTTCGATTGCCCCGAATGTGCGCTCGATGTGCGGGCGGCAGCCGCGTTTATTGGCGCGAGCAAGGAAATATTTCAGCAAGAGTTGGCTGCCATGCCAGTGATTCGGGAACGAAACAAGACGCGCCGCTGGCGTGGCTGGTTGAAGCCGCTGGTAGCCATACCAGCAATGGCTGCCTTAGTGATGACCATGGTTTATGAAGGGCGGAATCTGAAGCGGCATGTGAGCGATGCGCCTGTGGCAATCGAGCAGAATCTGGTGGCGAGCGCGGAATTTGCCCTGCGGGGCGGAGATCGAATCGAGAACGAAACTACGATCGTGCGGGTCCGAGAAGGTGAGGCGTATGGACTGCACTTTGATTTCACGCCATCAAAAACATTCGACACATATTGGGGCGAACTACAGGATCAGGGGGGGCGCGTCCTGATGCAGGTGGCGGTACCATCCGAGCGAATCAATAAGGAAGTGAAGTTTGTCGTGCCTGCAGGAAAGCTCCCTTCTGGAAATTATGTCTTGTGGATTTACGGCCAGGCGCCTGCGAAGGCGGCCGTAGCGAAGTATAGTTTCACCGTTGAACTTACTCCCTAATGTGGTAACTATCGGGCAACTAAAATCCAACATCGAGGTGTCCTCGTGAGTTTCGATCCCCCCCATTCCCTCAAATTTCATGCTGCTGGATCGGCGTTCAGCGCCAGTTTCAGGCGGCCTGTCGCGCACGAAATTCCAACCCAGGCAGCAACCCACTTGCCGACAGTTGGAGGGCACGGATATGCACAAGTAAAGGATTATGAAGTGCCCCGATTGGTGAAGTTCACAAGTGCGGATTCGCATGTGTCGGGCAGTTTTGAGAATCCGAACACGGCGACCTCGGAGGTCACAACGTCAGTTGCCGGATTGAATATTTTGAACATGATCACTGCAGATCGGATCACGGCGCATCTGACCTCGGAGCACAAGATGAATCAGGAAGCGCATATTCAGGCACTTGGAAGCTTCTTTGAGAACTTGCGGATTGGCGGATACGAATTCAAGATCAAACTTCGGCATGAGATATTCATGCGGAACAAGACCCATGCGGAGTTAGTCAAAAACGTTGCATCGCCCGGGGAAAACGGCAAAATACCAGCTACAAAAGACGGGGTGAAGCTGTGCACGCTGGTCGAAGAGATCGAAACAAACTTTCCGGAACTGACGGCGGACGACAAGAAGAAGCACGTGGTGAACATTCCGCACTTCGGGACGATTACGTTCGCAGAAGTACTTTGCTGGCCAGGGACGAAGATATTGACAATGCTGCGATTCGATCTGGGTTGCCCGAATGTTGCCACCGGGCATGCCGCCGAAGCCGTGTTGAACGGGCCACAATATCCTCCACCACACTAGGGCGATGTACGGGCAGCGGACTGCTGCTGATCTTCAGTTTGCTCCTGGGTGGGTGTCAGCGGACTCCACCACTTAACGCGGTCTACGATCGCATCGAACAAAAAATACAACATGGCGAGTTAGATGGGGCGATCGCGGACATCGAGCGGGACAGCGCGCGGTTTGCAGCGAAAGGCGAGGATTGGGCTTGGAGCTTCCGCGTTTTAAGAGCGCACGTCTATATCCACAATGCCGAGTATAAAAAAACACTCGCTGTGCTGGCCGATCCCCTTCCTGCTTCACTCCTGTTTTCCGAACTTGCGGTCAGAAAAAGTACATACGAAGGCTACGCCCATCGATACGCGCAACAGTACGATGACGCCGAAAAGAGCTTCGCCGCGGCATCCTCGCTTGCCGAACAATACCATCCAGAAATGCTGGCGGAAGTACTGAATAGCTATGCTGCTCTCCAGTCTGACGAAAAAAAATACCCGGAGTCAGAGGCTACGTCGCATCGAGCGCTTTTGCTTTCACGGCAATACCGAAATAATCAGCAGGAACTCCTGGCGCTGGGGTCACTGGGGGCGACCGACATTTTGATGGAGCGATTTGATGAAGCGGTGGAGTGGAATCAGGCCGGATTGAAATTAGCCAACTCCATGCATAGCCCGACAGCCGAAGTGATTATTGGGAACATGGGAGCAGGCTATTTTGGACTGGGTGACTTCGAGAATGCCATTCCGTTGTTCAAGGAAGCGGCCGAAGATGCTAGGAGCAGAAAATTGTATGACTTAGAAGCGCACTGGTTGACCGACCTCGCCGAATGCTATTATGCCGAGCACCAATACGCTCAGGCAGAGCAAATTTTGACGCAAGCACTGCAAGTTTCGCGGCAGCTCGACGAGAAGACCGCGCTGACCGAATGCCTGAATGACCTGGCCGCGGTGGCACTTGAGACCGGGCGGCTAGACACAGCCGAACAATACAACCAGGAAGAGGTGGAGATCGAGCGGGCTGGGCTAGACCGATCCGCGATCCATACTTCACAACTAATTCGGGCGAGGATCTCGGCGGGGAAACGGGACTACCGTGACGCCGAGGCCTTGTTGCGCGGAATACTTTTATCACCGAGTGCAACGATGCCGCTCAAATGGGAAGCCCAGGCGCGACTGGCAAAAACGCTCGACGACCAGGGGAAACCGGCACTGGCGGAAACCCAGTACCAGGAGGCCATCCGCAAGATCGAATCCGCACGGGCGGACCGAGCCCGGGAGGAACTGCAGTTCAGCTTTCTAACCAGCAGCATCGAATTCTACGAAGACTACGTGGATTTTCTGGTGGCCCACGGGAGGGTGGAGGATGCACTGCAAGTGGCCGAATTGAGCCGGGCACGAACCTTGATGGAGGGACTGACATCCCGGGAAGCGGCCAGTCATTTGAGCGCTGCCGGCTTGCGTCCGCAGCAGGTGGCGCAGAAGATAAAGCAGGCGCTGCTGTTTTATTGGATAGGGCGCAATAAGTCGCACTTGTGGGTCATTACCCCACAGAGGACAAGTTATTTTGCGCTGGCGAAGGCCGAAGAGATTGTTCCAGTGGTGAAATCATACCGGAGGGCGATGCGGACTTTGCATGACGCGGAGGATGCTGCCGCCACGGATGGCAGACAGTTGTACACGTTGCTGGTGGCGCCAGCAAGCAAAGCGTTGGAGAAAGAGACGCGAATCACGGTGCTCCCTGATCCAAGTCTGTCCTCGCTAAATTTCGAGACATTGATAGTGCCGCGAGAAAGGGCGCATTTCTGGATTGAAGATGTGACGCTGAGGACGGCAAGTTCGCTGGCGCTGCTGGCGAAAGGTTCCACTCACCGGATGGTGAGGGAGAAGACCTTGTTGTTGGTGGGGAATACTGAACCGCTCGAGGCATTTCCCGCTCTGGCGAAGGCTCAGGAAGAGATGCAGAGGGTGGAACACTATTTTCCAGAGGCGGATCGATCGGTGCTCGAAGGAAAGCAAGCAACACCGCAGGCATTTTTGCACAGTGATCCAGGACGATTCACGTATTTGCATTTTGTAACCCATGGAACCGCAAGCGTAACGCGGCCGCTCGACTCGGCGGTGATCCTGAGCCGTGATGGGGATTCCTACAAGTTATATGCGCGCGACATTATCCATCAGCCGCTCTCGGCGGAGTTGGTAACGATTTCGGCCTGTGAAGGGGCGAACGGGCGGGCATACTCGGGAGAAGGATTGGTGGGATTGTCGTGGGCCTTCCTGCGGGCAGGCGCGCACAACGTGGTGGGTGCGTTGTGGGAAGTGAATGATTCGGCGGCTCCGCAAATTATGGACACATTCTATGGAGAGATGAGTCGCGGGAAAGATGCGGCGACGGCTTTGCGGACGGCAAAATTGGGGTTGCTGGAGAATAAGGACCCGGAGATTGTATTTCGGAAGCCGTATTACTGGGCCGCGTTTCAGTTGTATGCGGGGTCGTAGGGTGGATGAGCCGGCATTGGAACGTTATTTGGTCGATAGACGAGCGGTGTCTCGTTCAGAGTGATTGGGGACACTCGGTAGCTGGTATGACCTTCCAGTCGACAGAGCGTTTATCGCCGCGCGCGGGTTGGCGGCCGGGGTGCTGGTGACGCGTTTAGTTACTTTGCAGGAAAAGTGTGCGTTTTGCTCGCAAGCTAGGAGGTGCATGATTTGCAAGGTTTGATGCAGGCGATAACGCGAACGGCGGAGAGATTGGGATGGGTAAGTGTGATACCGATTGCCGCAGTGCTCATTGCGATCAGCATTATAGGGGCGTCGGGAGGATACTCTTCCTCGGTGGAGCGGTTACCGTTTGTGGCGGGGCTGGACAGATTTTTGCCAGAATCGGTTGGCAGATTACATCGACGATAGGGAACGCCGAACGTGTCGCTGATTGCGCAGCGGGAATACATTTTGTTTTTCTCCGGAACAACCGTAAGAGGAGCATACGATGTGCTGGTCAGCATGGGGATCATCACGTATTTCATTCCGTATTTGTATTTGTTTGCGGCAATGTTTTGTTTGCAGAAGGAGAAGAATGGACCAGAAGTGATCAAGGATCGCAGGTCGCGCTTTCTCTAGCTGAATAATGAAACAGAAGATTGTCATAGTACTGAAATGTCATAGCAGGTTTTTCTTAAAATCGTATGAATCTATCCAAAACTGTTAATTCTGACAGTTGCGGCAGTTATGATTTTCGTTCAATATCGTGTTCTCAGATTACGGATGAGTTGCCTGGTAGGGCGTATTCGTAGTTTGTTTGCTAGAAGCCGGGATTCAAATGAGTCCACTTTCGAGCAATCCTGCGCAGTACTCGATCGTTTCGTTACTTGGTAGCGGGGCGTAGGATTACCAGATTTTCTTGGGCGGAGAATTTCTGGGCTGCGCAGGATTGCTTGGCAGTGGAATAGAAAAGTTACTAGTTTTTGGAATATTCCGGATTGGGTCAGTTAGTCACCTCCCCGTTCCTAGAAAATCCACCAAATAAACCGAAATCCACCTTGATCGCTGGGCGATCGGAGCCGGGGAGGCTTCGATTCGACGGACAGTTTTTGTCCTGGCGGTTCTGATGGATCCTGCGGTCCACAAAGACTGTCACTCCCCGGCCGGGAACACCCTGTGTCTTACGCGCCGGAGTCCTAGACCACAGCGAGCAAGATACGACGAGGGGCTAGGCGTCGGATTCCGGTTCTTGGGTAACGATGTGGACGTCGACGGCGGGAGACTCGCGGAGGAAGCGATGAACCGCGGAAAGATAAAGATACTTGCGCCAGTCGCGAACGGCTGCGCGGCCGAAAATGACCTGGGTTATGTGTTTGCCGCGGACGAACTCAGCGATGGTGTCGGCAACACTGCGGCCTTTTAATTTAATGACAGCCGCGCCAAGATTTTCGGCAAAGCGCATATTGGCTTCGAGAACTTTGGAATTCTTCTCGTGGAGAGGCAGTTCGCGATCGACGTGGACAACGTAAAGCTCGGCGTCCATCTTGCGAGCCATGCGCGCGGCGCGCGCGATCAAGTATTGGCCAGTGGGATTTCCAGAAATACAGACGGCGATGCGCTCACGAACTCCCCAGTTTTCGCGAATCTCCTTTGCACCCATGTAGGATTCAAGGCTGCGGTCGACTTGCTCGGCGACTTGGCGTAAGGCCAGTTCCCGAAGAGCGATGAGATTCCCGCGCCGGAAGAAACTGCGCAAAGACTGCTCGACTTTTTCGTGGCCATAAACGTCGCCACGCTTCATGCGATTCATCAAGGCTTCGGGCGTGAGGTCGACCATGACGGTTTCCGAAGCCGAGAGCGGCACCCAGTCGGGGACAGTTTCACGGACCGTAACACCAGTGATCGCCCGGACGGTGGGAGCGATACTTTCGATGTGCTGAATGTTCAGAGTGGAGATGACGTCGATTTTTGCGGCGAGCAGTTCCTGAACATCTTCGTAGCGCTTGCGATGCTTGCTGCCGGGAATGTTTGTGTGAGCTAACTCGTCGACGAGAACAACTTCGGGGCGGCGCGCGAGAATCGCGTCGACGTCCATTTCCTCAAACATGGTGCCCTTGTAATCGATCTGCTTGCGGGGAACTGGGGGCAATTGATTTGCCAGTTCGATGATACCTTTGCGGCCATGGGTTTCGACGATGCCGACGACAACATCCTCACCGCGGTTGGCACGGCGAATGGCTTCGCTCAACATGCTGTATGTCTTACCGACACCGGGTGCATAGCCTAGAAACAGTTTGAATGTGCCGCGCTGTTTTGCGGAAGGTGAAGCGACCTCGAGCCATTCTTCAGGTTTCTTCGGCAAGAGTGGTTATCTCTCCTTCAGGAAAAGGCGCTAGGTTACAATACTCCCATGGCGCGCTTCCTGGCAGGGCGCGGATTCGGTTTTCTGGTTGCCGCGGTGCTTCTGCTTTCGATTACCTTGGGATACAGCAGAATTCTGCAAGTCAACCAAACCACCGTCGCGCTCTCTTTTCTACTGGCAATTTTAGCAGTTTCAGCGGTTTGGGGAATGGTGGTGTCGGTATTCATGTCCATCGCCGCCGTGCTGCTGTTTAACTACTATTATCTGCCACCGGTGGGAACATTCACGATTGCCGACCCACAGAATTGGGTGGCGCTCGTTGCGTTTTTGTTTACCTCGATTGTGGGCAGCCAGCTTTCCGCAAGAATCCGCAAAGAAGCGGACGCGGCAAACAGCCGACGGCGAGAAGTGGAACGGCTCTACAACTTCAGTCAAAAGCTACTGGGCGAGGGAAACGTGATTCAATTGATGAATACGATTCCGAATCATCTGGTGGAGTGCTTCGAAGCGGGAGCCGCGGAACTGTTTATGCCGCAGAAGGAAAAGTTCTACCGTTCTGGTTATGGCGCTGCGCAGATTGACGAAGAGATGATGAAGAAGACCTATACTCGGGATGAGATCACCTCGGACCCGCAGCAGGCGCTGCATTTCGTTCCGGTTCGATTGGGAGTGAAGCCGATTGCAAGCTTGGGAATTTCCGGGGCGCGATTGAACCGGCAGACTCTGGACGCGGTGAGTTCGCTGGTGGCGATTGCAATCGAGCGGGCGAGAGCGATTGAGCAATTGGGTGAAACGGAAGCGGAGCGACAGGGCGAGCGGCTGAAGTCTGCCCTGCTGGATTCGATTGCCCACGATTTTCGAACGCCACTAACGGCGATTAAGGCTTCGGTGACGGATCTACTGGCTGGAGCACCGCAGCAGTCGCCGCAACAGACCGAGCTGCTCACGATCATCAATGAGGAGTGTGACCGGTTGAATCATCTCGTGGAGGAAGCGGCGGAAATGGCGCGGCTCGAAGCGGGTGAGATTGAACTGCATTTTGTGGCGATCGAACCTGCGAAGCTCATTGATGCGGCGATCCAGCACCAAAGGAAGGCTCTCGGTGAGCGTCAGATGATTTTAAATGTCGAGCCGAATCTGCCGGTCGTCAGAGGCGATATGGCTCGCGCGACCGATATTCTGGTGCAATTGATCGACAACGCGCATTTGTATTCGCCGAAAGAGCAGCCGATTACGATCTCGGCGGAGCTGACAGGCGATTTTGTGACCTTCAGCGTGGCCGACCGCGGCCCGGGGATCGATCCCTTCGAACAGGGATTGGTATTCGATAAGTTTTATCGAGGGCGGGATCAGCGCTATCAGGTACGGGGAACGGGAATGGGATTGCCGATAGCCAAAGCGATTGTCAGTGCACACGGAGGATCGATTACCGTGACGAGCCAGCTTGGGCACGGATCGGTATTTTCGTTCACGCTGCCGGTGATTATCTCGCGAGGCGAAGCGCGATGAATTCAGCGAACATTTTAGTGGTCGACGACGAACCGCAAATCCGACGGGTGCTGCGCACTACCTTATCGTTTCGCGGTTACGTGATTACCGAGGCGGCTACAGGCGAAGAGGCTGTAGAGCTATCCCGAAAACTGAAGCCGGATTTGATCCTGCTGGATGTGAACCTGCCGGGAATCAGCGGAATCGATACCTGCCGGGAAATTCGCCGGTCGAGCGAGACGCCGATCATTATGTTGACCGTGCGAAATGCGGAACGCGATAAGGTTGTGGCGCTTGATGCCGGGGCGGACGACTATGTCACGAAACCGTTTGGGATTGAGGAATTGCTGGCCCGTGTGCGGGCCGCGTTGCGACGGCATTCGACCGCGGAATCTGTCCCTCCGATTCAATCGAAAGAGTTGTCGGTGGATTTTGACTTGAGGCGAGTGACGGTTGCAGGGGAGGAAGTACATCTAGCACCTAAAGAATTTGAAGTGTTGCGGGAATTGATCGCAAGTCAGGGCAAGCCGGTCTCGCACCGGAAGCTGCTGCAATCGGTTTGGGGACCGGAGTATGGGGAAGAGACGGAAAATCTGCGAGTGGTCATTAATCAGTTGAGGAAGAAGATTGAGAAGGACCATTCGCAGCCAAAATATATTTTAACAGAGCCTTGGGTAGGGTATCGATTTCAGCCGCCCAAGGTAAGAAAGTAAGCAGTCAACAGGCGATCGTTAAAACGAGGAAAGGACCTAGCGCACTGGGCCGAGAGCTGGCGCAGATGTCGGGAAAGGAAAACGACCGACCGATCGCAAGGGCCAGCAGGCCCAATTCCAAAAGCAGAAAACCAAAGTGCAAAGTCAGCCTGGACTCGGCAGTTAACGCGTTGGGTATTTGGCCTCGAGGTCGAGGTTCAGTTGGAGGGTGTTGATGCGGGCCTCGCCCAAAAGGCCGAATTGACGCTTCTCTAGATGCGCAAGGACGAGCGCCTTTAGCTGATCGGGGCTGATGCCACGGGCTTTGGCGATGCGCGGAATTTGGAATGCCGCGGAGGCCGGAGAAATGTGCGGGTCCAGGCCAGAGCCAGAGGAAGTGACGAGATCGGCGGGAATCGGTTCGCCCGGATTCTCCTGCTCGAGCTTGGTGACGTCGGCGTGGACGCGGTCGATCAGTTGTTTGTTGGTGGGACCGAGGTTGGAGCCGGTGGACGCGGTGGCGTCGTAGCCTGCGCCAGCGCTCGATGGACGGGAATGGAAATACTTGGCGGAGGTAAAGGGCTGGCCAATCAAGTCTGAACCGGCGATGGTCCCATCTTTGGAAATGATGAGGCTGCCGTTGGCTTGGCGGGGAAAGGCCAAGTGACTGAGACCCGTGACGCCTAGAGGGTAGAGCAAGCCGAATAGGATTGTTGTGAGGATGGTGAAGCGAAACGCGATGTTGAGATGTTCTCTCATAAGTCCCCTACGCTAGGTGCATCCAACCGACGATTACGTCGATTAGCTTAATTCCGAGAAAAGGCGCCATCACGCCACCGAGGCCGTAAATGAAGAGATTTCTACGAAGCAGTGCAGCCGCGCCCAGTGGGCGGTAGCGCACGCCACGAAGCGCCAGAGGAATGAGCGCAATGATGATGAGCGCGTTGAAAATAACCGCAGAAAGAATTGCCGATTCCGGAGTGCGGAGTTTCATAATGTTGAGCGCACCGAGAAGCGGGAACGTACCTGCAAACATTGCGGGAAGAATGGCGAAATACTTGGCGACGTCGTTGGCGACAGAAAACGTGGTGAGTGCACCTCGGGTAATGAGCAATTGTTTACCGATCTCAACAATTTCGATGAGCTTGGTAGGATTGGAATCGAGGTCCACCATGTTGCCCGCTTCCTTCGCAGCTTGCGTACCGGTGTTCATGGCCACGCCGACGTCAGCTTGCGCGAGCGCGGGAGCATCGTTGGTGCCATCCCCCGTCATGGCGACCAGTTTGCCTTTGGCTTGCTCGTTGCGGATGAGCGCCATTTTATCTTCAGGCTTGGCTTCGGCAAGGAAATCGTCAACGCCGGCCTGGCGCGCGATTGCTGCCGCGGTCAGTGGATTGTCGCCGGTGATCATCATGGTGCGGATGCCCATGGAGCGAAGATGCTCGAAGCGTTCGCGGATGCCCCCTTTGACGATGTCGGTTAGCTCGATGGCTCCAAGAATGCGAAAACTTTGCGCGACAAGAAGCGGAGTACCACCGGAATTAGAAATGCGTTCCACAATTTCCTGAGTTTCGGGAGGTACGACCTGGCCCATTTCCGCGACGTAACGTGAAATCGCTTGTGGGGCGCCCTTGCGAATTTCTTTGCCGTCCATGTCGACGCCAGACATGCGGGTTTGCGCAGAGAACGGAATGAAAACGGGATTGTGAGGCGCGAGTTCTCTCCCACGCAAGCCATATTTTTCTTTGGCAAGCACTACGATGGACCGGCCTTCGGGAGTTTCATCAGCAAAGGAAGCGAGTTGAGCGGCACTAGCGAGTTCGGCGTCGGTGACGCTGGGGCAGGGATGAAACGCGGTAGCTTCGCGATTGCCGAGCGTGATCGTGCCGGTTTTGTCCAGAAGCAGGACGTCCACGTCCCCGGCGGCTTCGACAGCACGGCCGGACATCGCAATTACGTTCCGCTGAATGAGGCGATCCATGCCGGCGATGCCAATCGCAGAGAGCAAACCGCCGATGGTTGTGGGAATCAGGCAGACCAGCAGGGAAATGAGGGCGAAGATGCTCTGCGTTGCCCCGGAATAAATGGCGAATGGCTGCAGGGTAACAACGGCGAGCAGGAAAATAATGGTCAGGCCGGCGAGCAAGATGTTGAGGGCAATCTCGTTGGGAGTTTTTTGTCGCGACGCGCCTTCGACCAGGCTGATCATGCGATCGAGAAAGGTTTCGCCGGGGTTCGAAGTAATCCGAACTTTAATCTCGTCGGAGAGAACTCTTGTGCCCCCGGTCACGGCGGAACGGTCTCCGCCGGATTCCCGAATGACGGGAGCAGATTCGCCGGTAATCGCTGATTCGTCGACAGAGGCAATGCCCTCGATGACTTCGCCATCACCGGGAACGAATTCGCAAGCCGTAACGAGAACAATATCACCCGTGCGGAGTTTGGAACTGGCGATGATTTCTGTCGTGCCGTCCGCACGAAACCTTCGGGCATCCGTTTCAGCTCGGGCTTTGCGTAGAGTCTCTGCTTGCGCTTTGCCACGGCCTTCGGCCATTGCTTCGGCGAAGTTGGCGAAGAGAACGGTGAACCAGAGCCATAGAGTGATTTGCAGGCCGAACCAGAAGCCGCCTGTATGGCGCAGGAAATTGATGATCAGGACGATCAGAGTAATTAGGGCCCCCACTTCGACGACGAACATGACGGGGTTCTTGATGATGAGGCGAGGATCGAGTTTCCAGAACGAGTCGATGATCGCGTTGCGCAATATTTTGCGATCGGTCATGGCGGTTGTTTTTGCCTGAGTATTGGTGGTCATCGATTCCTCAGAATGCCTTTCCAGCATTCATCAGCAGCTGTTCAAGAATAGGGCCGAGGCTCAGAGCAGGTAAGAAAGTCAATGCGCCGACAATCGCGATCACGGAAACCAGCAGAACCGTGAAGAGCGGGCCGGTAACCGGGAAGGTGCCGAGAGACTCGGGAACGTGCTTTTTAGCCGCGAGGCTGCCCGCAATGGCAAGAACGGGGATCACGGTGAAGAAGCGGCCGAGCAGCATGGCGAGGGCGGTTGTCACGTTGTACCAGAGAGCGTTTCCATTTATGCCAGCGAAAGCGGATCCGTTGTTGCCCACAGAAGAGGTGTAGGCGTAGAGAATTTGCGACAGGCCA
>DATFZN010000052.1:0-27276 GCA_035314425.1 Candidatus Acidiferrum sp.
CATTTCCGAGGAGGAACCCGCGCGCATGATCAACGCGTTGCCGGGCGAACCAGAAGCGACAAGCGTGGCTTTGAATCCATGCGCGAGGGAAAGCATCGCCACGAAAACGCCGACTGTTCCAGCGATGCCGAGTACCGCCACGATTGTGGATGTCCAGCGAGCACGAACGCTGCGAACGTTATAGATAAGAGGAATCGCCACAGTTAGACCCTCCGCAGAGCGCTGACGACACGCATGCGCATGGCCATGATGCCCGGAAGCATCCCGCTAATCAGCCCGACGACAATCGCAAGGACTAATCCGAGGCCCAAAATCGGTTTCGAAAGAACGAGACTAGGAAGTAAGCCGTTTAGCGCCCGGCCCAACGCTGGAACCGCCAGAACAGCGAAAAATAAACCGGCCAATCCTCCGATCAGCGCGATAATCAGAGATTCAGCTAGAACAAAGAAAAGCACGGCGCGGTCAGAAAATCCGATGGCCTTGAAAACCGCGAGCTCGGAAGTACGTTCTCTGACGGAAATCGCCATAGTGTTGCCGGTAACCAGCAATAATGTGAAAAAGACGACCGTGCCAATTGAGAGAATCAGGAATTTGATGTTACCGAATTGCTTTACCCAATTGGCCGCGAATGCGGATTCCGTTTGTGTTTTTGTTTCAGAAGTGGAGTTTGCGAACTCATCATCGATGGCTTTGGATACGGCGACCGCATCGTCCGGACTATTCAAACGGAGCACATACCAACCGACTTGACCCTTGATTGCCTGCGGAATTCTTTCTTCGAAATAGTCCCACTGAAACCAAAATTGCGTCTCATCGTCCTTGGGCTGCGCGCCATGATAAATACCGACGATATTAAATTCCCATGAACCTCCACCATACAGAGTGGTTTTGATGGGAATTCGATCGCCGATTTTCCAGTGAAAACGTTCGGCCGTGCGGGCCCCAACAATGGCTCCCTCACGATCCTTCAAAAAAGCGGCCCATTGATCGTCCGGCACGACGAGCTCGGGAAAAACCTGGCGCTGATTTTCGGCGTCAATCACGAATTGCGGAAAGAAATTCTTTTCGTCCTGATAAATGCCACCGAACCAATTGTTGTGAGTGATACATTTGACGCCCGGAATACGCAGGATTTTGTCTCGGTAGGAAAGTGGGATAGTGTTGATGATCGAGGTGCGGTTAATCACAACCAAACGGTCGGCACCCGCTACGTCGGCACCTCGCCCGAACGCGTCTCTCACAACGGCCAGAAAGGCAAACAGGAATAGCGCCACAGCAAACGAGCCCAGCGTCAGCAGCAGGCGAACTTTCTTCCGAAGCAGATTTGCAAAAATAATGCGAGCAAATTTCATGCGAAGCTCCCGGCCGGCGCAGCCTGAGACATTTTTCCTTCAACTAGCACGCCTTTATCGAGGTGCAACGTGGTATGCGCGCGGGCAGCTATTAGAGGATCGTGGGTCACCATAAGAACGGTCTTGTTGTGGTGCTCCACCAGTTCCTCAATTAACGCCATGATTTCGCCTGCGCTCTTGCGATCGAGGTCTCCGGTCGGCTCGTCGCACAGCAGGAACGTGGGATCGGAAACGATGGCGCGAGCAATCGTAACGCGCTGCTCTTGACCGCCGGAGAGCTGCCGCGGGAAGTGATTCATGCGATCTGCGAGCCCCACCACGGAAAGCGCAGTTTCCACGTGCGCACGGCGTTCCGCCTTGGAAAGCTTCGTCAGCAGCAAGGGCAATTCCACGTTCTGAAATGCATTGAGCACCGGAATCAAGTTGTACATCTGAAAGATGAACCCTACGTGCCGCGCTCGCCATCGGGTCAAAGAACTTGCCGACATGTTGGTCACTTCGTCGCCAGCAACCGTGATGCTTCCGCGCGTCGGCACGTCCAATCCACCGAGCAAATTCAAGAGTGTCGTCTTACCCGAACCGCTGGGTCCCATGAACGCCACAAACTCGCCGGACTCCACGTCCAGGTTCAAGCCCTGCAGAACGTGAATTTCCTCGCCCGCGCGACGGTAGGTCTTATCGAGGTCGCGTACTTGAATCAGGCTCTTGCCGCCACTTCCGTCGACTTTCACCATGGATTGACTCCTATTGTTTTAGCTGTACTGCTTCCCCATCGCTCAGACCATCTGGACCTTTTGTCAGCACTTGCACACCGGGCTGAATGCCGGCGAGAATTTCGACGTCGGTACTCCGGGCTGCTCCAAGCGTGACCGCATGACGCTCCAAAATTCCGCCTTTCACTACATATACAAACTTAGTGTTGCCATCGACGTGAATCGCGCTCTGTGGTATCACGGCAACGATTGCCGGCTCGTTCTTTTTCACTTCTGCCGTCTTGGCTTTCGGTTCCTCTTCCAGGAAGGTCACCTTCACTCCCATGTCCGGAAGAATGCGTGGATCGATCGCCGGATCCCGCAGCTTGAGGTGATCCGGTTCCGTGAACGAAATGCGAACTTTTACTGTGGCTTTTTGGCGGTCGGCAGTAGGAATTACGGTGCGGACCTTGCCGGGCAAAATCACATCTGGATACGCGTCCAGCACTGCATTCACCGCCTGATCCTGTTTTACTTTCGCGATATACGATTCGCCGACGTCGACTTCCACCTCGTTGGAGTGCAGATCAACGATGGTTGCAATCCCCGTACGGGTGAAGCCGCCTCCAGCGGAAACAGGTGACACCATTTCTCCTACTTGCGCATCCTTACTAACAGCAATGCCCGCAAATGGCGCGGTGATCACACAATTGTCGACGGCCTGTTGCGCAACCGCAATACGCGAAACTGCCGCCGCGACATTCTGTTTCGCCAATTCAATCTTCGCACGGAGACTGTCCGCATTCATCACTGCCGAATCTAGATACTGCTGCGTCTGAACGCCCTCTCTCACAAGTTGCTGTGCGCGGTGAAGCTCAATTTCCGCATTCTTTAACTGAACTTGATAATCGGCGATCGCCGCTTGCGAAGCGTCGCGATCTGCCTTGGCCGATTCCAGATTGCGCAGCGCATCGGAATCGTCGAGCTTGGCCAGAAGCTGTCCTTGTTGAACTCGTGTGCCTTCATCAAAATAAACCCCCACGACGCGGCCGGTAATTTTGGCGGCGATCGTCGCCCGGCGACGCGGCGTGATATAGCCGCTGGCGTTTAGAACGCCGGTCGGAGCTGTGGACGGTTTGAGCGCAGTTACCACCTCCACTTCCGGCTTGCGATTACGAAACGCAAGCGATGCCGCTCCCAGTAAGCCCAGCATTACTATGGGGATAGCGGCCCAAAGCCATCGTTTGCCGGAGCTTGTCTGCTTGCGTTTGGTGTCGGTGATTCGCAGAGCAGACAAATCTGGCTTCAGTGTTTTGGGTGTTGTTGCCATTCGCCCGCTCAACTCCTTGTTCGGAAGCTCTTCGTTGGGTATTACGTGCCTGGAGACTTATAAGTATCGATGATTCCTTCAGAAAATCGTTACTTCTGCCATTTTAGCTGAGGGAACCGAATTATGGGAGAAAAATGACGGATTGGCAGATTCGACGGCGTACGGGTGCCCACCATTTGCAGGGCAATACCGCACAATAAGACCCTCGGGAACCTCGAAGGCTCACATTTGGGGGTTTTGAGCTGCAATCGGGTGCGGTTCGGCCGGACCTCTCAGGGAGTTTCGAAGACTGTTTACCGCAGACTGCGCCCTATGGACTTGCTGCTGGATTACTTGCGCATTCTCTCGGTCGTCAGCGGAGAGAGCGGGAATATCTGCGAGCAATTCCGAATAGCCAAGAATCGCAGTGAGTGGGTTGCTTATCTCATGAGTTGCGCCGGCGGCCAGGCGACCCAGAGCGGCGAATTTCTGCGATTGGGTAATGCGGCTCTGAACTGATTTCAGATTTTCGATTGACGCATGGGTCAAATTAACAAGGTGCGCCAGCTCTCGAGCAAGAAGATTCAATTTCCAGAACGCCAAAGCGCCCAGGAAGAACATGGCCCCAAAAACAAGCCGCAGGCGAAAAGCCGCGACGGAAGTGGGAACGTTGGATTCATAAAATCCAAACAACGCCACCAACGGAAGTGAAAGTACGGCGAGCATGGCGATTCGTGCGGTCCAAACGCTCTGCGTTAACTCCCGGTCCGCGTTTACTTCCTCGGAAGGCTCTAGTCGACTGCCGTAACAGCCCGAGAATGTGAACGCAACAAGGGATAGAAAGAACGGTGTATCGAAAAAACTCCCCGCATAATAGAGGCCGCGATCAATATAGACACTCAACAACAGATTCCCAAGGCCGATTAGGACGATAGCGCCCAAGAATTGGAGGTAAAAAAATCGCCAGGAACCCTTCTTCCGGACGGCCAAAAAGATCAGTGCGAGCGCAAGAATAAAATGCTGAATCAAGGCGAGCACATAGTAGGCGGGATTGTATTTCGAGAAATCCCGAACCAGAATTTGCCATGGCAGCGCAAAGTAACCATACAGCGCAAACCACCAGAGCGTAAGAAGGGCAAAATCCAACCGGCGGATTCGTAAATCGTGTCCTGCGGCCGCAGCGTGAGGCCTCAGTGCCAGGGCAAAGAGAAAAAAGACATGTGCAAGTAAGAAAAGACAGTCACCCAGAACGGGGCTGGGGTTGCCGTGGCGGCGCATGGAATCGAAGTAAAACCAGTACGATTCTGAGAGCAGCATCGTAAACAAACCCGCAGCAAACAATTTCCAGAACAGCGCGAGGGTGCCCTGACTTTTTCGGACGTTTCCCGCGAAAACCAAAACGGCAAAGACCAGCAAAACACACGGAACAGCATCGCCAAATATGGTCAGCGGGAAGGAAGGCTTTGCAATACTCGCGACGACCAGATGCAAAACGAGAATAAAAATGGAGAGGAAGAGATAAAGTTTCTTGGCAGGAGTCAGGGTCATCGAGTACCTTCCGCCATCACCGGAGAGTTTTCCAGTACGTATCGCGAAGCCTCCGGAACGACTGGCAGGAGAACGGTAAAGACCGCGCCACCTTCGATACGGTTATTACAGGCAATTTCTCCCTCATGTTTTTGAATGATGCCGTAACAGGTGCTCAAACCGAGGCCCGTTCCCTTTCCAACTGGTTTCGTCGTATAGAAAGGCTCAAATACGTGTTCCGGTTCCTTGATGCCGGGACCGGAATCCGCGAACTCAACACGCACCTGCGAGCCCAGGGAATCGATAGAAATATCGAGTGATCCTCCGCCCACCTCCTCCAAGGCATCCACGGCATTCGATATAATCTGCAAGAAGACATGGAGCAATTGGCTGGAATCACCCAATATCCTGGGTACATTTTCCGATTGCTTGAGGGCAACCTGAACATTGGTGAGCTTTGAGGTCCGGCCGAGTTGCAGCGTGCTTTCAATTAGTGGCTTTAGTTCCAACGGAGCCAACTGAAGCGAGGTCTCCTTGGCAAAGCGCAGCATATTTTCTACCAATGCATCGGTACGATGCGCGTACTGGGCGATCTTCATGGCCATGGATTGAATTCGCGATTCAGAATGGGGGTGCAGTGTGAGCAATTGTGAGCGCTCACGAATGACTGCCATAGCACTCTTGATCTGATTCGCAACGTGGGCGACGGATTCACCGAGCACAGCCAGCTTTTCGTTCTGGGTGAGCTGATTCTTGAAGCGATTAATACTGGCGTAGGTGTTCGACAGCTTTTGCAGGGATCCAATTAGGCTGGTAGTCAGAAAATGCTGCTTGAGTGAGAGAAGAAGCGTGAGAGCGAAAATTGTGACCAGAGTGATCGTCAGGCGAAATGAAAAAATCTGTGGTGAAGAATCGCGAGTCAACAGCCATAAACCAATGGCCGGAGTGGAGAGAGTAACAATCATCGCAAATTGCGAGGAGAGAAATCCGAGGGGAGCCGTCTTTTCCTCTACCCCCACAAGGGAACCATCTCGGTGAGCGTCCGCCAGAGCTTTTTGTCCTTGCCAGGTAAACGCGACCAGGGCAGCAAGCGAAAGAGTCAACGGAACATCAAAGAAACTTCCGCTGTAGTAGCGTCCCTGATCAATAGCCGCGTTAGCAATGTCCGAGGACAAAGCGTAACCGGCGGCGGCAAGAAAATAAACGCGATAAAGATCGCGCCAAGGCCCTTGAACGCGGAGCAAAGCGAAGGCGGCCACGAGGGCAAATATCTGATTCCCGATCGCATCGGCTAAATCAAACTGATAATTGTAGATACCTGTGGCACCGGGGATCAGAGCGTATGCAAACACGCAAAAGGCGTATAGATAAAGCGCGTATACAATCAGAATGCAAACATCCAGCAAACCAAAAGCGCGAAAACGGGAATCGGGCGATTTGTGGGGACCTAGTGCTATTGCGGCGCTGAGCGGGACCAGCTTCACAAAAAGTAGAATGTCCGCGATCGGAATGTCAGGAACTTCGCGGCGCAGCCATAGTTCGTAAACCGACCACAAGAGAAGGCTTGCCAACCACATCCCCGCACCCATAGAGACCAAGAACCAAAATGCCCGCACAGCGGAGTGGCTTCTGAGGGCATTGCGAAGCGAAAGATAAGTCGCAGCGGCAACCAGTCCAACCTGCATCCCATCGCCAAGGAACGCGAGGGTGTAGCCTTTGGGAAGCAACCAGGCCGCGAGTAGCGAGATCCCAGCGATCACGCCGCAAAACAACAATGAGTCACGCAATATTCGGGCAGAGGCGCTAGGGGAAACAGCCTGCGGGCCTGCGACATCTCGCGTTTGAGCACCATGCATAATGTTGTAACCGTCAGCACCCGGGCTGCGAATGCGCCACTTTCGTGCAGGCGCGCGCCGGCAGCCGTTGCCTTACGTCTATCCTCCTATTCTGGGTAGAAACGCCTATTTCAGCGCGAAATTCTTACCCTGGTGCGGCTTAGGTTACACGGGACTTTAGTACGGGGGTTGCCAATTAACCCAAATTCGAGACATGCAAAATGGCGTGTCGCGCGCCCTTGCAAAACTAACTTCTTGTAGGCGACCCTACGGTGACAATAGCGGGCGAGTTTCCCGCAATTTACTCAACTCTCTCGCTTACCGAATGGGGATTTATGGGACACCAAAGACCTCAGCAGGAATATGCAGCAAAGCTCACCACAGCGGCAAACGCCGTGAAGGACATCGCGAATGGCAGCACGCTCGTGCTTGCGCTGGCTGTGGGGATGCCGGGAGGACTGGCTCGAGCGATTGCGGATCGGATTTTGGCAGATGAGCTTGAGGATCTGAATCTCTACTACCAGCACTCCATGAAATACAGCGAGGAAACGCTAATCCGGCCCGAGGTGCTTGCCAAGGTCGACGCCCGTTGTTTCTTCATGGGCGATCCCGATAGGAAGATCGTCAAGCAGCAAAGAGCAGAGGGGAGGAAATACCTCAGCTATGTGCCTATCAATTTTTCGAACATTCCGCGGGCGTTGACGGAACACATCCGCGTAAATACGTTTGTTGTAACCGTCTCGCCGATGGATGCTTCCGGCCATTTTAGCTTGGGCACGAACAACGATTATGCTTCGACAGTCCTCCGTCACTGCGACCATGCCATTGTGGAAGTGAATAAGAACATGCCGCGGGTGTTCGGTGACTCCTTGGTTCACATTTCAGAGGTGGATGCTGTCGTCGAGAACCATGCGCCACTGGTGCAAATACCCTACAAGGATCCGGATGAGGACGCGATGAAAATCGGGAAACTGATCGCGGATCAAATTCCGGACGGCGCCACGCTTCAACTGGGCATCGGAAACCTGCCCAACGCCGTTGCTTTGCACCTGGCCGATCGCAATGATCTGGGCATTCATTCAGAACTATTCAGCCATGCGTTCGTTCGCCTGGTCCGCGACGGCGTGGCCAATGGAAGAAAGAAAACAATTCATCCTCGAAAACACGTTTTTACGTTTGCCATGGGTGATGACGAGGTCTACCAATTCATGAACGACAATCCATCGATGGAGAGCTATGCGTCGAGTTATGTAAACGATATTCACGTCATCGCACAGCACGATAACCTAATGAGCGTGAACACCGCGATTGAAATTGACCTTTATGGGCAAGTAAACGGCGAGTACATCAATGGCACCCAGTACAGCGGGTCTGGAGGGCAGTTCGATTTCGTAAAAGGCGCCTCTTTTTCAAGGGGAGGAAAATCCTTTATCGGGCTGAAGTCGTCGGCCAAAAATGGAACCATCTCCTCTATTGTTCCAAGGGTGCAAATGGCCACGGATACTCGAATGGACGTGGAATACATTGTCACGGAATATGGGTGCGTCAATTTACGGGGAAAATCGACCCGAGAGCGTGCCCTGGCGCTGATCAATATCGCGCATCCGAAGTTCCGGGAGGAACTGCTGCGGCACGCGAAGACCATCGTTTTAGTTTAAAAAACGTATCCATTTCTACGTTCTACGCCCAAAGCATCCAGATTGAAGCAAGTGACTCCGTTACCCCACCTGTCGGTACAGACACGGTACAGGCCTGTATGCCTGTATTGACTTATTTGGTAATTAATAATAAACAGGATTATCTGAGAGCATTACCGATAGTTTCCCGGGGGGGGAGATGGGAGCTACACGCCGAGATTTCCTTAAACTAGCTACAATCGGGGGTACGGCGGCGACGGTATTTGGTTTCGACTTGCAGCCCGCCTATGCGGAACTCCGCAGCCTGAAAATAGCTCAAGCCAGCGAGACTCGGTCGACGTGCCCCTATTGCTCGGTCAGCTGCGGAGTGATCATTTACACGATCGGCGATCGCGCGAAAAACGTGACGCCTCAAGTTGTCCACGTAGAGGGAGACCCCGATCACCCGATCAACCGCGGAACTCTATGCCCGAAAGGCTCATCCCTTGAACAGGATATTTTAAATGCCCGTCGCATCGTGAAGCCCCAGGTGCGCCGGCCGGGTCGTACGGAATGGGAAGACATCAGTTGGGATCAGGCCATTTTGGAAATTGCCCAGAAAGTGAAGAAAACCAGAGACGACACGTTTATTGAAACGGATTCTGCCGGGCATCGCGTCAATCGCTGCGAATCCATCGCCTGGACTGGCGGCTGCACCGATACAAATGAGTTTAATTATCTGGTTGTGAAGTCAATGCGCTCCCTAGGGGTAGTGCACCTGGAAAACCAGGCCAGAGTTTGACACGGCCCCACGGTCTCAAGTTTGGGACCAACATTCGGACGGGGCGCGATGACGAATGGCTGGGTCGACATCAAGAATGCCGACATGATGCTGATCATGGGCGGCAATCCCGCCGAAAACCATCCTTGCGGATTCAAGTGGGCCATCGAAGCGAAGCGCAATCGCAATGCAAAAATAGTCGTAGTCGATCCCCGGTACACGCGGACGGCCTCGGTTTCCGATCTTTTCCTTCAGATCCGAGCTGGCACGGATATCGCATTCCTTGGCGGACTGATCCGCTATGCCATCGAAAATAATCGAATCGCCAAAGATTATCTGCTGAACTACACTAACGCCGCCTTCTTGGTGAATGATGAATTTAGATTGCCCGGCGATGATGGAGTTTTCTCAGGTTTCGACGAGGCCAAAAAAACCTACGATCGCTCCACGTGGAATTACGCCGGTTCCGGTGGCAAGATGGTCCATCCAGCGCCCTCGAAGCCGGGGCAGCCAGCCGCTCCACCGCCGCTTCCATCGCTACCCACAAAAATTGAGAGTGACCTCACCCTCCAGAATCCGAACTGCGTCTTCCAACAATTGCGCAAGCACTATTCAAGATACACACCGGAAATGGTTGAGCGTATCACGGGAATCTCCAAAGAACAGTTTTTGAAAGCAGCTGAACTTTTCACTTCCATCCGCAAAGACGGGGATACCAAGAAGGCCGCCACCGTCATCTATGCGGTCGGCTGGACCCATCACAGCTTCGGTACGCAAATCATTCGAACTGCGGCAATTCTGCAATTGCTCATGGGCAATGTGGGCCGCGCCGGCGGCGGGGTAAATGCCTTGCGGGGCCATTCCAATATCCAGGGCGCAACGGACATGGCGGGTGTATTCGACACTTTGCCGGGCTACCTGAAGGTTCCGACGCCCGCAGACGGCTCTTTTCAAGGATGGATGGATCGCATCACTCCGGAAACTTCGCGCGGCCCAGGCTGGGAGTCCTTCAATTATTACAGCAACACGCCAAAATTTGCGGCCAGCCTGCTTAAGGCTTTTTACGGTGACGCAGCCACCAAGGAAAACGGATGGGCCTACGACTTTCTCCCCAAGGTGGATCGCAACTATTCCTGGGTAAACTTGTGGGATCATATGTACACCGGTACAGTGAAGGGCCTGTTTGCCTTCGGCATGAACGGCGTGGCAATCGGCCCAGACTCAAAGAAAAACATTGATGCATTGAAAAAGGCAGACTGGCTGGTGGTTGGCGAGATTTACCCAGATGAAACCAGCGAGTTCTGGAAATCGCCGGGAATTAGCACCGACGAAATGAAAGCCATTCAGACTACCGTCTACCGCTTGCCCTGCGCCGGTTTCGCTGAAAAAGATGGGACATTTACAAATTCGGCCCGTTGGCTGCAATGGAAAAATGCGGCGTTACCCTTGCCAGAGGGATGCCGTCTCGATCACGGAATCGTGGCGCAGATTTTCTTGAAACTGCGCGAGCTGTATCAGAAGGAAGGCGGAAGATTCCCCGACCCGATTCTGAAAGCGACTTGGGGCTACACCGATCCCCTGAATCCTTCCTTGGCGGAAGTACTGAAGGAAATCAACGGCAAAACACTTGTCGATGTCGAAGATCCAGTTACCAAGCAGCAATTGAAAGCCAATCAGCAACTTCCCGGATTTGCCTGGTTGAAAGATGACGGCACTACGATGTGCGGCAATTGGATCTATTCGGGCGCGTTTACAGAGGCGGGGAACATGACAGCGCGACGCGATCCGAGCGATCCATCGGGCATGGGCGTTCATCAAAACTGGGCTTTCTGCTGGCCGGCGAACCGACGCGTCCTCTACAACCGCGCTTCGTGCAATAACGAAGGCAAACCCTGGGATCCCGCGCGCAAGCAGGTCTGGTGGAGTGAGAGTGCCCAAAAATGGGTGGGCAATGACGTGCCGGACTTCAAGACCGATTCCAAACCCTCGGAGCACATGGGTCCGTTCATCATGAACCCTGAAGGAGTGGGCCGTCTTTTTGGACCGCTAGGGGCGTTCGCCGACGGCCCGTTCCCGGAATTTTACGAGCCGATGGAAAGCCCGATAGATAATCTATTTCATCCGAAGCAAACCCACAATCCCGTCGTCAAACGCTACAGCACGCCGGACGACAAATACGGAACCGTACAAGAAGGCTTCAACGTCGTTTGCACTACGTTTCGGCTTACCGAGCACTATCACTACTGGACGAAGAATAATCCAATGAACGTGCAATTGGTCCCTGAGCCGTTCATAGAAATTTCGGCGGAAATGGCGAACGAGCTGGGTATACATGGCGGGGAAACGTTAAAAGTGTCTAGCGCGCGCGGTAGCTACATTGCAAAAGCGATGGTCACTAAACGCATCAAGCCGATGATCATCGATGGTCAGAAAATTTATCAGATCGGAATTCCGATTCATTGGGGATATCGCGGGATCGCCGAAGACGAAGGAAAAACCGCGAAGACACTGGCGAATCTACTTTCACCCACGGTTATCGATCCAAATGCGTTCACGCCGGAATTCAAAGGATTCCTCGTGAAGGTTGAGAAAGCGTAGGAGAGCCGGATGAGCCAAGCGACACTACGCGTGCAAAAAATCTCAGCGCACGCTGGATCCATTCCCGGAAGAGACACGCAAAGGGACCTGCAGGTCTGTAAGCTTGTCGACACAACGACTTGTATCGGGTGCAAGGCTTGTGAAGTGGCGTGCGTAGAATGGAACAGCATGCCATTCTCGCCGACCGTTTTTGATAATACTTACCAGACGATGCCGGAAACGCGCTGGAATTATTGGAATTTGATTCTGTTTAACGAACACGAGCGCGAAGACAATAGTTTGCAGTGGTTGATGCGAAAACATCAGTGCATGCACTGCGCCGACCCCGGGTGCCTGGAAGCCTGCCCCGCCGATGGCGCCATCGTGCAGTACTCGAATGGGATCGTGGATTTTCAGCAGAGCAACTGCATTGGTTGCGGCTATTGCATTACCGGCTGCCCGTTCAACATTCCGAAATTCAACACGGAAACCAAGCGCGTGTACAAATGCACGCTTTGCGCAGATCGCGTGAGTGAAGGATTGGAGCCGGCTTGCATCAAGTCATGCCCAACGGGCTGTTTGCATTTTGGTACAAAGGATGACATGAAAGATTTGGCGGAGACACGCGCAAAACAGTTGCGTGATGTTTCTGGATTTGCTCATGCAGGCGTTTATGATCCACCGGGCGTCGGTGGGACAAACGTGATTTACGTTTTGCATGATGCGGACAATCCAGAATTGTACGGGGGGTTGCCTAGCAATCCGCAAATTCCACTGGCCGTGAAATTGTGGAAGCATCCGCTGAAGTGGCTGGGCAATTTGGCAATTGTGGGTGGTTTGGCAGGGCTGTTCATTCATTACCTACGATTCGGCCCGAAGGCGCGCGAGGAAGAGGATTTGATTCTGCGCGAAGGAAAGCGGCCATGAGTCACCAGGAACAATTAATTCCCCACAATCACGTGCTCCGCTACACATTTCGGGAGCGGCTAGTTCATTGGATCGCGGCCGGCTCCTACATTTATTTGCTGTGCACCGGTTTGGCGTTCTGGACGCCATGGCTGTATTGGATCGCCGCGGTTTTTGGCGGCGGGCAAATTTCCCGCATGTTTCATCCATGGATGGGATTGGTCTTCACGGTGGCGGTTGGCTACATGTTTGGAATGTGGGCGCCCCAGATGCATTTTGAAGCAGTGGATCATGAATGGTGGAAAGCGCTGCCATATTACATTACCAATCGCGACGACAAAATGCCCCCTGCGGGTCGTTACAACGCCGGGCAAAAGGCCCTGTTCTGGAGTTTCTTTTTCGGGGGATTGTTGCTGCTTGCTTCCGGACTCGTGCTGTGGTTCACGGAGTCGATTCCCTGGAGTTTGCGTTGGGTCCGCTACATTGCGGTTTTGGTGCATGCGGCGACGGCGTTACTTACGATCGGCAATTTTATGATCCACGTCTACATGGGAGTTTTCGCAGAACGTGGCGCCTTCGGCTCTGTTATTCGCGGCGACGTTTCATTAGCGTTTGCGAAACGTTATCACCCCGGTTGGTATAAAGAAATCGTGGGAGAAGCTTCTACCTCCAATGACCTTCCTCCCGGCGACTAAGGTCAACTACCCCGCCAGGCTCGCACGTGCCGTAGTTCTCTCGGAAAGGCTGACGTTTGCATCTGAGATTCTGACGTTTTATCGAAAGATCGCCGCATTCCAACAAAGGTTTTATGACGACATTCCCAAAAACTGGGGCAGGTGGCCAGGAGTGCCCGCCCAGGGACAATTTCGATCTGAATTAAACCTGCCGCCGGTATTGCAATCGTTCGGTGACTTTCTTTCTCTGGTCCAAAATTCGGCGCCCGCTCCTTTGGCATCGGAAGCGCACAGCCTTTTGTCTCTGAAAGAATCTGACTGGTCGCAATTGTTGGAGGGATTTTGGAAGAAAGGGATCAGCGAAGTTACAAAGGAATCCGCGCAAGGCGAGAAGGCACCTGAAAATCCCTTGAAAGAGTTTTTGTGCAGAGCCTGTTTGCAGCCGTATGCCGAATTTATAACAAGTGCGATGTTGCCCCCTAATCTGGCGATGACCATGTGCCGCTGCCCGCATTGTAATTCCCTGCCATTACTTTCTGTGTTACGCCAGGTAGGTGACGGCGGTAAGCGGTTCCTGCAGTGCGCATTTTGTTCGCAGGAGTGGGAATTCCGCCGAATCCTTTGTGCGTTTTGCGGTGAAGAGGATGAACAAAAGCTTCCCGTGTTCGTCTCCGAACAGTTTGCGCACATCCGTGTGGAATCCTGCCAGACGTGCAAACGCTATCTGCGCTCGATTGATCTGACCAAGGATGGCAACGCGGTTCCACTCGTCGATGACTTATCGGCGATTCCACTCAGCCTGTGGGCCGATGAGCAAGGATTGCACCGCATTCAATCAAACCTGCTGGGTACCTAAGAATTGGCACTACCCGAACGAGCACTCGGATAAACTCTACGGCGGAATTATTAAGCGGAGGATTTATGCAACTGCGTACAGCACTAATAGTCTTGTTTTTGGCAATGATGGTGTCGACTGAATCGCGGTCACAAACTTCCTCGCAAGCTCCATTGACTGTGATTCGGGCGGGAAACATGATCGACGGGCAAAACGACACAGTGCGACGCAATCAATTGATTTTTGTCCGCGGCGAACGCATCGAGAAAATCACAGACGCTTCCACTGCAATTCCAAAAGATGCCAAAGTGATCGATCTCACCGGGTTCACGGTGTTGCCGGGATTGATCGACGCACATACGCATCTATTTCTCTGGGGAGAAGACCCCGCCAAGGGCGGCTACGACGCGAACATTCTGAAGGCGGGTATCGCGCTGCGGGCGGCGCGTGCGACGTATGCGGCAAAACGCGCACTTGAGCAGGGCTTCACCACCATCCGCGATCTGGAAACTGAAGGCGCAGGCTATGGAGACATTGAAATAAAACAAGCTATCGAGGAAGGTACGATTCCCGGACCTCGCATCTTTGGAGCCACGCGCGCGATTTCTTCGACCGGCGGCTATAGTCTCGTAGGCTACGCACCCGAACTGATAATGCCGAAGGGTGTGCAAATTGTCGATGGCCCTGTGGAAGCGCGCAAAGCGACTCGCGAGCAACTCGATCATGGGGCGGACTGGATCAAGGTGTACATGACGTTCCGCTCATGGGTGGACAAAGATGGCAAACTATTTTCCCAACCGACACTCACAGTAGATGAATTGAAAGCCATCGTCGATGAAACCCACGGGTGGAATAAAAAAGTGGCGTGCCACGCGTATAACGGGATTGGTTTGCAGCGCGCTCTGGACGGCGGATGTGACTCAATCGAACATGGCCTGGAGATGACCGACCTGCAAATCGAGCAGATGGCCCGGCAAGGAACTTGGTACTGCCCGACGCTGGCGGCTTATTACGGCGATTGGGCGCCGGAAGACACGCCCGCGGGGAAACGCGACCGCCTCCGTGCAGCGGTGCACGAAACGACGTTCAAGAAAGCCTTAAACGCGCACCTGAAAATTGTGTACGGCACGGATATGGGCGGGATTCCCTGGCAGGAACCGATGGCTCAGGAATTTGGTCGACTCGTCTCGTTGGGAATGACGAATTCCGACGCGTTTCATGCCGCAACTTCTTGCGCGGCAGAAATGCTCGATGGCAAGGGAGAGATTGGTGTCCTGGCGTCAGGCGCCTATGCAGATATCATCGCTGTCCGGGAAAATCCACTGAAGGACATCCACGAACTAGAACGCGTGGAATTCGTAATGAAAAACGGGACCGTATTTAAAGATGAATTGACGAAGAACTGAGGAAGCTTAGAACGTTTTCGTGGATTCGTTCGGGTTCTCAGTTCTGTGAGCAAGCAAGGCGGAGAACAACTTACTCATCCAGTTTGTCGGGGTATAAAGATTGGAGGAGGACTGCAACCGGGAAGGACGAGGATCTATTGAGGCAGATGCAGCGGAAAATTCGCTGCTGCCATACATGATTCTCGCAAGACTAAGATTGGACATAACATCCTCCTGGTAGCATCGAACCTCAACTGCCATTCCGTGATTATGCACTGCTTTTCACTGGATGGAATCCGCAAAACCGCGTAGGCTGCGAGGTGGTAACTGTACCGAAGTGTAGGTTTTCGAATCGCAAAATAGGAGCAAGGAGGAAGAGCGATGGCGGATGAACAGAGTTTTGCACATCACACAAAGTGGGTGGGGGGTTATCACGGGTTTGTTGTGCCTGCGCTGTTGCTAAATTTCGGTTGGTCCATCTACCAGTGGGTACATCTAGGCTGGACGGTCAATGGGTTAATCAACATACTGACAGCTGCGGCGCTAGTGCTACTGATGTTCTACTCCCGGATTTTCGCACTGACGGTGCAGGATCGCGTCATCCGCTTGGAAGAGCGGTTGCGTTTGGAGAAGCTCTTGCCCGACGATCTCAAGTCGCGCATTGGCGAATTTACGAAAGAACAACTAGTCGGGTTACGTTTTGCAGGCGATGGAGAATTGCCTGGACTGGCGCGTAAAGTTCTGACCGACAAAGTGGGCGACCGCAAGACGATCAAGCAAATGGTGCAAAACTGGCGCGGGGATTATCTGAGGGCCTAGTTCATTTCGATCGACTACAAAATACTCTGAACTACGCCTCCCTCGGCTCGGACGGCAGCGCCATTGATTGTCGCAGCTTGCGAACTGGCGACAAATGCGACGACCGCGGCCACTTCCTCAGGAGTTTCAAAACGCTTTAGCAAGGAAGAAGGCCGAACAGCAGTAAAAAACTGTTTTTCGATTTCCTCCACTGAGACTTTCTGCTGCACTGCCACGCTCTTGAGGAAGGTTCCGACGCCCTCCGATGCTGTTGGGCCCACGAGAATTGAATTCGCAGTGACACCCGTTGCCGCAACTGATTGGGCTATACCGCGGGCCACGGCAACCTGAGCGGTCTTGGTCATGCCGTAATGCACCATTTCCGTCGGGGTTTGTTGACCAGACTCGCTGGAAATGAAAATCACGCGGCCCCATTTGCCCGCAACCATGCCCGGCAGATAGTGCCTGGTCAGGCGGATACCGCTCATCACGTTTACTTCGAAAAAGCGAAACCAATCCTCGTCTGGAATTTCCAGAAAAGGCTTGGCTTCGAAAATACCAAGGTTGTTCACAAGAATGTCCGTTGTTGCGACTTGTTTTTGGAAAGAGTGTATGCCCGCGTGTGTTCCCAAATCCGCCACCACGCCACGAACCAATCTGCTCTTGGTCTGCTCCTGTATTTTTTTGACTGCATCATTGAGGCGTTCCGCCGAGCGACCGTTTACAACTACTTCGGCTCCCTCCTGCGCAAATACCGAGGCAATCGCGAAGCCGATTCCCGCAGTCGAACCGGTGACAACGGCTGTCCTTCCTTTCAATCCCAGATCCATTGGTTTTTTCTTCCTTTGTTAAGGAGTTAGTGATCAAGATACTGCTTTCGTTTTTGCAATCTGCGACGACGCCGTTTCGATCTCTCTAATTTCCGATTTAGTCAGGTGGAATTCTCCTGCGAGCATCACGCCCTCGGCTTGTTTTGCACTGCGTGAACCAACAATCGCCCCGGTTACTGCTGGGTTGTGGAGGATCCAGGCGATGGCAACTTCACCTGCATTTCGGTTGTGGCGAGCCCCGATTTTCTTCAGCTTGTCAACCAAGGCAAGATTCTGCGAGAGTTTTGGCTCTTTGTATTCCGGATTCCGGCTGCGGAAATCATCGGCGGGCAGCGCAGCGGCACGTTCTCGCGTCATGGCGCCGGCCAGCATTCCTGAAAACATAGGCGCGTAAACAATCACGCCAATCCCCTGCTCTTCGCAATAGGGGAGAACATCCTGCTCAATCTGGCGGCGAAGAATCGAGTACGGCGGCTGCAGTGACGTGACCGCAGCGATTTTCTGCGAACGCTTGAGGTGTGACACATTGAAATTGGAAACACCGATCCAACGCACTTTTCCTTCTTTTTGCAGATCGGCGAGGGTTAGCCACGCTTCTTCCAGGGCAGGACCATTGTCTTGCGGCGGCCAATGGATCTGATACAAGTCAATGGCGGGAACCTGCAAGCGTTGCAAGCTGTCTTCGCATTCTTTGCGGATCGACTGCGTCGAGAACGTTGGTGTAATTTGGCCCGTGCCATCCCACGTCAAAATACATTTGGTAAAGACATATGGCTTAGCTCCGGTCCAGCTCTTCAGCGCCCGAGCGACGACTTTTTCGGAGTGACCCAATCCGTACACGGCAGCGGTATCGATCCAGTTTACGCCAAGTTCCAGCCCCCGGTGAATCGCCGCTATGGAATCTCCATCATTTTGTTGGCCCCAGGAATACGCCCAGCCTGCGCCGCCAATCGCCCAAGAGCCGATCCCCACCGGTGTGATGTGTAAATCGGAGTCACCAAGTTTGCGGGTATTCATAATCCCCTCGCGAAGAGCGCAAAACTGTGACACGGGATTCCATTTCGGATGACACAAGAGTACCCATCTTTCGATGAAACACGGAAGGAAAAGGTTCTAGGCTAAGCTAAACGAAACTACTTTTGGTAGAAGACGGCATCCAGGAAATATGGTCTCACGGGAGAACAAGTTGCTGTGCAATAGAGGTAACAGGCGGGGTAAACATGGTCAGGATATCCAACTCTTTGCAGGTAACGATGGCCTGCTTTCCGGTCGCCCTATTGCCCGATTGATTCACTTGTGAGCAACATGTCGACAAATCGGGATAGGGGGAGCAGTCACCTGCTCGCCCCTCCCACACCGCCGTATAGGCGGGTCCGCATACGGCGGTTCAGCGAGTTGAGCCCTTGCGGGCCGAGGTTCGAGGCGTCGTTCGCCACAAGGGCTTCGCCGCTCGGCAGGTTTCCGTTTCGGCTTCACCGTCTTCTGAACCTGCAAAACTCAGCCGAAGCTGATTGGCTGGCGCAGTGCCACCCGTGAGTTCGGCGTTCTACTGCTCGCTCTCACTGTTTGGGCCTTCCTCACTTCCGTGAGTACTACGCCCGCTGCTGACTTCTGCTGCAGGATCAGCGTGAATTACTTCACGCTCAGTCCCGAATCCGAGACGTGCAGCAGATCTCCCGCGACGACTGCTTTCGATACGGGACCGCCGGATTTACCACCAGCGTCCTTGATGGATACGGACTTCGCGATCATATGCTCGCTCGTCCGACGCCGTAGGCCTCAAATCCAGTTCTTGTCCATCGGCCCGTATCTTTGCTCCACGCTTCCTTCAGCCCCCCCCTCACGGTGACGTCCTTGCGCTTCGCTACCCTTCACCTCCATCAGGTTGGGACGGGACTTTCACCCGTTAGCTGCCGAACATGCGCGGCGTACATAATAAGGGCGCAGGCCGAAACGACCTGCGCCGCAGATTTCTCTAATCGTTGCGAAAAGTTAGATCGTTTTCGGACCAACGCCAGCCGCAGCCGGTGTCGAGGCAGACCGCGCAAACGCAGCCGCTCCCGATTCCTTCTCAGCAGACTTGTCGATCTCGATGGAGCCTTTGAAGTACGCGCCGTCTTCGATCATGATGCGCGCGGTCGTCAAATCGCCATTCACAGATCCGTCCTTCTTAATCTCTATGCGATCCTTGGCGCGAAGATTCCCTTTCACGCTTCCATAGACCACCACTTCGCGAGCGATAATGTCGGCCGTCAGTTTGGCTGTGGCGCCAACGGTCAGCTTGCGCTCGTCCAGTTGCACGAGGCCCTCGACCGATCCTTCGATCAGCAGGTCTTCGTTACCAGAGATTTCGCCTTTCACGTGCAGGCTCGGCCCCAGCCGCGCAGTCGCGCGGTCCGCGGTCGCCCCTAACGGTCTCATCGCATCAGTACTCATTGCGGTTGCTCCCTCCCAGGTAGCCGCAGAAGGTTTCGGCGGCGGATTATTCGATAAAGTTTTTACTTCTGTTTTTACTTCTGTTTTTACTTCCGGTTGCGCAGGTTGTGGCGTTTCCGGCTTCTTATTACCCCACATCGGACCTCCCCAAGGGACAGCACACCCCACGCAGATTTCCGGCCCGGGGTAAAGAAAAGATAGTCCGCGGGGATGGGCGTCGCAAATAAAGTATATGAAATCGGTGCTTGAAAGTAACTAGACCGAGGAACAGGGTGTGACCTGTCCCAATGGTCCGAGGTGTGGAAAACCTTCACCGATCACGAACTTGGACGCTCCGGTACAGGTTCACGGGCAAGGAAATCAGTCACAAATCTTTTTTCGTAGCTGAAAAGCAATTCCTCGATACGCTCTGGGGCGGAAGCTTTTAGAACGAAGCCTGCGTGATGGAATTTGTTCACGCGATAGACGATTTCTGAGTCGGTGTATGCAGAAGTATCCGGCTGTTCCTGGCGTGCAAGTGAGACGATCACCCCGGAATAGTCATCGCGAATCTGCGGCAACTGGTAGGGCTGTTTCCCGGCTCCGACTTCCAGATGCGCCCATTCTCGCCACAGGTTCACCCCGGTTGCATTCTCAACAACGTTGGAAATGTAAGCTCCGCCAACGCGCGCGGCGATCTCAATAAAATAAAAGCGGTTGTCGCAATGCGCTTTGAGAAATTCCGCATGTGTCACGCCGCGGACAAGTCGAAGCCCGCCAACCAATCTTTGGTGAATATCCTTCAAGACAAGGACCTCGGGAGAATCCCGCGGCATGGTTCTCGTCGTGAACACTCCGCCCTCGTGCGAGACATCAAGCGGCGGCGCACCATACGCGTGTGCTTCCGCAAACAAGACCTGGCTCTCCGAGACGATTCCGTCCACATGATAGACGCGGCCAGGAATAAATTGCTCGAGCAAATAATGCGATTGCTGATCTCCTAATTTTTCAAGCCAGGGCCACAACTCAGCGGCCGAGTGAATTTTCTTCAACCCGATGCCGGAAGCTTGCG
The DNA here is from genome assembly GCA_035314425.1 of Candidatus Acidiferrum sp. Lineage (GTDB taxonomy): Bacteria > Acidobacteriota > Terriglobia > Acidiferrales > UBA7541 > Acidiferrum. The sequence continues at coordinate 20,605 of DATFZN010000052.1, forward strand.
AGCGCGGCTTCAACAGCCATGGAGAGGGAACGTGCGACATGAATTCGATCAGGTCTTCGTGGTTCAGCACGTGCACAAATTCAGGGACGAGCACGCCGGTTTCTTCCGCCTGGGCGCGCATCGCGAGCTTGTCGCGGAAGTAGCGCATCGTGGTTTGCCCCATGCCCGGCAAACGCAGGTGTTCACGGAGGGCGGCAACATTCTCCAGATCGAACTCGTCCAGCGCAACAATGCGATCGATGTGGCGCGAACGAGCGGCATAGCTCACCGCAGGCATTAATTCGTCTAGCGGAAGTTCTCCCGGGGTGAAAAACATTTCATCGATGCACTCGCGAGGCCAATCCCCGTTCCGCAATTTTTCAAGCGTGAGCAGAAGAACCGTGCACCCGAGGCTTTTGCAGGTCCGCAGAAACTCCTGCCCCTTTTCATAGGAGGTCACACAAAGGATGGTGATGGGCCTGCTCGCAGACATTCGCTATCCCCAAGTGTGAAACAGGAAAGGTCCTTTTCCCCGCCGCGGAGCGAAACTTCGCGAATTATACCCGGCTTCCACCGGCAGGAAAGAGAAATTGCAAAAAGGGGCCGACCCGCGCCGCCCAGGCCGCTTCGTTATGTTCGGCGCCAACCACCCGTTCATAGTGGAGATCCTGCCCCCCACGCCAACCCATACGAAGGAGAACGTCCCGGAAACGCTCAACGTCTTCCACAATGCGCCCGCCTTCCCGAGTACCGATGTCCAACCAAATGCGTGGACGCGGATCGACTGGGGCGGCTTCTGCAAAGCGCAAAATCACTCGCTGATTCCACCAGATCGAAGGGGATAGCGCAGCAATTCTTCCAAACACCTGGGGCATGCGAAGCCCCAGGAAAAGGGACACCAGTCCACCCAGCGAAGAGCCGCCTATGCCGGTATTTTCCGGGCCACCGAGCAAGCGATAATTACCCTCCATAAATGGACGCACTTCTTCGATCAGAAATCGCGCGTAGCGGCTCGCTCGACCGCCCCCAAGCCTCGGTATACGCGTCGGAGTATATTCCTGCAGCCTGTGCTTGCCAGCGTTGTAGATTCCCACAATGATCAGTGGCTCCACGCGACCATCAGAAATGCAGTGGTCGGCTGTCTGCCCTACGTGCCAATCCATCCCGGGAATAAAAGAAGTCGCACCATCAAACAAGTTTTGCCCGTCATGCAGAAATAACACGGGAAATTGTCGCTGCCGCTGTTCATGGTAGCCCGGCGGGAGATAGACAATCAGGTCGCGCTGATTGCGCAAAAAGCGCGAAGGAAATTGTTCGTGCTTGATAAGGTTCGGTCCGCTCACGGAGCAATCGTTACCAGCAGATCCTTGGCTTCTACGTGCTGGCCGGGAGTGACGAGCACTTTGGTGATGCGCCCAGTGATCGGCGCATAAATGTTAGATTGCATTTTCATCGCTTCCAGTGTCAGCAGTTTAGCACCTCGCTCTACAGCGTGGTTTAGTTGCACGGCGATGCCGCTGACCAAACCAGCGGTCGGTGCTCCCACATGGCCCGGATCTTCGGGATCAACTTTAGGATGACTGCGCTCGACGACCCGCAGTGCGCGGTCCCTCACCGTCACTTCGCGTGGTTGGCCGTTCAATTCGAAGAACAGTGTTCTCGTGCCATCCGGATGAGCTTCGCCGATCGTCAAAAATTTAACGATTATCGTTTTGCCGGCTTCGATGTCGATCGTGATCTCTTCGGCAGGCTTCAGCCCATAGAAAAATGCTGGAGTTGGCAAAACGCTGACATCCGAGTAGGTCTGCCGGAACTTGTCATATTTCAAAAACACTTCTGGATACAGCAAATAGCTCAACATCGCGTCGCGCCGCACGGGGTGGCCGATCTTTTTCTCCAGTTCCGCTCGCTGCAAATCCCAATCCACGGGTGCGAGGCTGGCGCTGGGCCTGCCCTTCCCCGGTGCCCGGCCACGTAAAATAATTTTCTGCAGTCTCCTTGGCCAGCCCCCTGGTGGAACTCCCAGTGCTCCAGAAAACATCTCTACCACCGAGTTGGGCAGCGAAATGTCGTGATGTTCGTCCAGTTCCAGCAGGTCGATTGCATTCATTTCGTTAGCCAAGAGAAACAACGTCATGTCGCCGACAACTTTGCTCGACGGAGTAACCTTTACTATGTCGCCGAATAGTAGATTGACGTCCGCGTAAGTCTTCTCCACTTCGCGCCAGCGGTGGCCCAACCCCATTGCCTCTGCTTGTTCCCGCAAATTCGTGAATTGTCCGCCTGGAATTTCATGCTTGTAGAGTCGCGCGGAACCGGCCTTTGGTCCTGAATCGAACGGCAGGTAGTAGCTCCGCACGGTTTCCCAATAATCGGAGCACTCGTTCAACGCTTCCATGTTCAACTGCGTGTCGCGCGGCGTGTTGCGCAACGCTTCCACGGTGGAGTTGAGATTCGGCTGACTGGTACCGCCACTCATCGCAGCGATTGCTGCGTCTGCAACGTCCACGCCCGCTTCGCAGGCCTTCAGAAGGGACGCTGAGTTAATCCCGCTGGTGTCGTGGGTGTGAAAGTGGATCGGGATGCCCACTTCCTCGCGCAACTCTTTCACGAGCGTGAATGCGGCATACGGCTTGCACAATCCCGCCATATCTTTGATCGCCAAAAAATGCGCGCCAAGTTTTTCCAAATGCTTGGCCATACGGAGGTAGTATTTCAGCGAATATTTGGTCCGGCTCTTATCCAGAATGTCGCCGGTATAACAAATGGCTGGCTCGCAGACTGCCCCGGTTTCGAGCACCGCATCGATCGAAACGCGCATGTTCTCAATAGAGTTTAGTGAATCAAAGATGCGGAAGATATCGATGCCCTGCTCGTAGGATTCGCGCACAAAATCAAAAATTACATTGTCGGGATAGGACGTATAACCGACCGCGTTCGCCCCGCGCAGTAACATCTGGAAACAAATATTCGGCACGCGCGTGCGGAGTTCCCGTAATCTTTGCCACGGATCTTCATGCAAAAAGCGTAAGGAAGTATCGAATGTGGCACCGCCCCACATTTCCAGGCTGAACAGGTTCGGCAATCGTTGCGCAATGGCATCCGCGGTTGCCAGCAGCTCATGAGTTCGCACGCGGGTGGCTATCAAAGATTGGTGCGCATCGCGGAAGGTCGTGTCGGTCAACAACAATCGCTTTTCTTTGCGAACCCAGGCGGCAAATTTCTTCGCTCCAAGCTTTTTGAGCAATTGCCGCGAACCAGGTGGCGGGGCAATCCCTGGCACTTTGGGCAGCACAGCTTTCTCAAAAACTTGCGGTAGCTGCTTCCCCTTCACTTCTGGGTCGCCATTCAAAATGACTTCGCCAACGTAGGAAAGCAGCTTCGTGGCTCGATCTGCCCGGCTGCTGAAGCGGAGCAATTCGGGCGAATCATCCAGAAAGGAAGTGGTGACGATCCCAGTGCGAAACTGCGCATGGTTCACGACATTTTCGAGAAACGGGATATTCGTCTTCACACCGCGAATCCGGAATTCGCGCAGCGAACGATCCATCCTTTGGCATGCCTCGTTCAGATCGCGGCCCCAGGCCGTGACCTTCACCAGCAGCGAATCGTAGTAGGCCGCCAGAACCGCTCCCGAATAAGCCGTGCCGCCATCCAATCGAATGCCGAATCCAGCCGGCGAACGGTATGTCGAAATTTTTCCATAGTCGGGTGCAAAATGCTTTTCCGGATCTTCGGTCGTTACGCGACATTGCAGTGCGGCTCCATACAACGGCACTTTGTCTTGTTCTGGAAAAGCCAGTGGCTCTCTGTGCAGTTTCTCGCCTTGCGCAATCAGGATCTGTGCCCGCACCAAGTCCAGCCCCGTGACCATTTCCGTTACGGTGTGCTCCACCTGAATACGCGGATTCACTTCGATGAAAAACCATTGGGTGGAATCCACGTCGTACAAAAATTCAACCGTACCAGCGTTGCGATAATTCGCAGTTCGCGCGATCTGCACGGCCGCATCGCAGAGTTCGGCGCGGACTTTTGCAGGCAAGTTGCACGCCGGGGCCACCTCGACAATCTTCTGATGGCGCCGCTGCACAGAACAATCGCGTTCATGCAAGTGCAATAAATTGCCGTGCTCATCTCCGATAATCTGCACTTCAATGTGGCGCGCTCGCGGCAAATACTTTTCCAAGAACACTGAAGCGTCACCGAAAGTGGATTTCGCTTCGCCCTGTGCCTCCTCTAATCGCCTGGAAAGCTGTTCAGCATCCTGCACCACGCGCATCCCGCGCCCCCCGCCACCCATCGACGCCTTGACGATGACGGGATAACCGATTTCCCGCGCAATCCGGTGCGCTTCTTCCGGTGACCCAACGGCTTTATCCGTTCCCGGCAGCACTGGCACTCCTGCTTGAATGGCCAAGCGCCTTGCGGCTATTTTATCTCCCAGCAATTCCAAGAGCTCAGGCGTCGGTCCAACAAATTTCAGCCCAGCCTTGGCGCAAGCCCGCGCAAATGCGGGATTCTCAGATAAAAACCCGTAGCCCGGATGGATTGCATCGACCTCGTGCTCTTTCGCAGTCGCAATAATTCCCGGGATATCGAGATACGCCTGGACCGGGCCCTTGCCGACTCCCACCTGGTAGGCTTCGTCAGCTTTGAACCGATGCAGAGCGAGGCGATCCTCTTGCGAATAGATCGCCACAGTGCGCAGTCCCAGTTCATTCGCTGCACGAAAGATGCGAATGGCAATCTCGCTACGATTGGCGGCGAGTAATTTGCGGATGGGTCGATTCTTTTGTCTTGCCACCTGGCGGTCGGCTCCCATTCGGTATGAAGTTTTCCATTGTTTCACGAAAGCAGCTCATCTCTGAAGATTTTTACAGGGGGCAAGGCTCAGACCAGGCAGATTGCCAAGACTATAGGAGCCGGACTCAAAACTGTATTAGACTTTCTCTCGAACTTTGAGTCCTCGAGACCACTTATGCCGAAGACAGTTAAAGTGGAACCACGTTGGCCCGCACTTGTCGCAATGCTGGCAGCGTCTGGAGTTTACTTCGCCTTGCCGGAATCGCTTTCCGTGGGACCCGGATGGGGTTTATTCGGAATCATGGCCATGTTGATGGTTCCCATCGTCATATCCAACCGCAAGCGCCGCTATGATATCTCCAGGATTTTGACGTTCACGGCAAACACCTTGATCACCCTAGCAATGATTGCTTCGCTGATTATCCTGATAGAAGGTATTCCCAATCACAGCCAAGCTCCCGAGGAGCTCTTACGTTCCGCTAGCATTCTTTGGGTAACTAACGTGATCGTATTTGCATTGTGGTATTGGAAGCTGGACGCGGGTGGGCCTACAGGCCGAGATAAAACCAGTGACGGCCTGAATAGCTCGTTTTTGTTCCCACAGATGTTGACCCGGCGTGAAGGAACTGATCCATTGTGGACGCCGCAATTCATGGATTACCTATTCCTCGCATTTAACACCAGCACCGCTTTTTCCCCGACCGACACGGCAGTCCTCTCGCGCTGGGCCAAAGGGGTGACAATGCTGCAATCCTTGATTTCGCTGACGATCGTCGTCTTGTTAGCCGCCCGGGCGGTGAACATTCTTTAAGATATGGTCCTCAGTATGGCCATCCGGAAGTTGACGGGCTCGAATCATTCTTTGAAGATGTCAATGAATTCCTCTGATCTGGCGGCGGCTGCGGCAAAACTGAACGTACCCCTCTCGCGCATCTCGTGTACGCCCCGAAGAAACGCGCCAAGAGCAGCACGACAGAGTGCGCTGCCAACGCTGACGCGCTTCACACCAAGCGCTGAAAGTTCGGCTAAACTCAGTTGCAGCCCTGGCAGTCCCATGAGCACATTTACCGGGCGGTCCACGGAATGAACGACGCTAGCAATATCATCCTTGCTTGCTAAACCCGGTGCGTACAGAACATCGGCACCTGCCTCTTGATATGCCTGTAGGCGCTTGATGGTGTCTCTCCTATCTGGCCGACCGTGCAGGTAATTTTCGGCACGCGCGGTTAGCGTAAAGGGAAAAGGCATCGAGCGTGCCGCAGCTACCGCCCCTCGGATTCGATCAACTGCATGTTCCAATTCGTAGATTGGCTGACTCTGTCGTCCGGTTGCGTCTTCAATGGAGCCGCCAACAACTCCTGCGGCGGCGGCGAGCCTGATGGTTTCGGCAACCAATTCTGGGGTGTCTCCAAAACCATTCTGGAGATCGGCGCTCAAAGGCAGGATTGTGGCCGACGCAATCGCGGACGCATTCGCCAGCGTTTCCTCACGGCCAAGCATATTGTCCAGTCGCCCGACTGAGAGAGCATGCCCCAGGCTCGTGGTGGCTAAAGCCTCAAAACCGGAGTGAGCCAGCAAGCGCGCGGTAGCGGCATCCCACGGATTGGGAATGATGAAGGCTCCGTCGCGCGCATGAAGGGCTCGAAAGGCATGTGCCTTTTCCGCCTGCAACACCGCTGCATTACTCATCTTGCTCCTCCGAGTCGGGGGGACATGGAAGGTTTCACTGACTAACTCCACAAAATTGCCACAGTTCGCGGAGGATCCAGTGTGCCATCGCGAGGCCACATCTCGGTGGGGCGGCCGGCGCAGTCCTTCTAGAGGTTGCCCGAAAGTGGAAGGGATGGTCTCAGATCTCGACAGTCGGGTTTTGACCGTCACCGGAACCTG
>DATFZN010000053.1:0-5358 GCA_035314425.1 Candidatus Acidiferrum sp.
TCGCGCTTCGCCCGGTCGCCGATCCGTACGTGTATCTCTGACTCTTCATTAAATTATTGATAATAAACAAGATCAGATCTGGGCAGAGCCATGGCCCTTTGGAATGGCTAATGCTTCATGCATATCGGCGTGGAAATCGAAAATTCACGATTTTGCAGCGATTTTCCGGCAAGGAGAATTTTCCAATGGCTACGTTGATGGCTCCTGTTTCTCCAGATAACCCGGGCGAAGCGATTAAGGCGCTCCTGGCCATCATCGTGGAGCACGCCGGGGGCGAGTTCGTAGGCATCCAAGACGCTTTGCCGGAGTACGGTCTGCCCCCCTACGTCCTGTTTAACCACCCCAAACACCACTCCACGCTCGCTCTGCGGCTCGATCAAAACTTCTCCACGGGAGCGATTCTCAAGCGCCTCGCCGAGTGCGCGGAGCGCTTCAGAGAAGCAGCGTGAGCCTGAGACGCAGCATGAGAAAGCCAAGGTCGTTGTCAATGCATTGCGCGCTAGGCCGTGCTTTCCCGGACTTCCTGCGCCGATAATCAGCGCTCTCGCCGGAGAAGTGCATTCCAGATTAGAGTAAAGGGTCAGCTCTCGATGCTCCAGCTCTGGTCGGACCTGAAGGGCATAACGGCATGACCACCAAAACGCAAGATCACCACTCGCTCGTTTTGTTGCTTTCTCTCCTCTTCTTTGTAGTGCTTAGCGCATTCCTCCGCGATGACCTGATCAGTGAAGTTGTCCTGGTCCTGTCCATGTATGCGATCCTTATCATCGCTATTCTGAAGGCGTCCGAAAAGCGGGCCATGCCGTGGCCTGCACTGCTGCTGGCATCCTCCTCGCTGCTGGTCACGCTAGTTTGTGTCTTCCACCCGGCGCACCGTCTGCGGATAGCAAACTGGCTGCTCCTATCCGCCTTTTTTGGATATGTCTCCGTCACCCTGTTCTCATTTCTGGAACGGTCGGGTGCCATCATCAGAGCCAAATTACTCGCTTGCCTGGGGCTGTACCTAATACTGGGAATGTTCTACTACGCGGTCTTCAACCTGCTCCAAGAGATTCATCCTGGATCGTTCGTCGAGCTGGGGTCGCCTCCTGTGCCGGCTTCGCGTCATTCTCTTCTGTACTTGAGCTTGGCCACCTTAACCACCGTGGGATACGGCGATGTGCTTCCCATTTCGCGGCCAGCGCGCATGATCGCCGTCCTGGAAGCCATTACGGGCGTGTTCTACGTCGCGATAACCGTCGCGCGTCTGGTTGCTGCTTACCAGCAGAAGCACCGTGAGGAAGGCTGACCGAGTCGTGAAGGGCGACGCGACCTAAGGTGGGGTCCACCGCCCCCCTGGGGTTTTTTGAAAGATTGTGATTACAAAGGAACTTAAAGTCCCTTTGTTTTCACACTCTTCTGCAAGTGTTCATTCTAAATGGCTTATACCGCCAAAATGTTTAGTAAGTCGCCAACCTTCCCCGCCGAAAAAGCGCGGTTCCATAATGGGACGCGCAGGTTCAGGCGCACTATAAGCTACTTGGGCAAGTGTACCATGAGGTACTCAGTCTGGGCAAGGAAAATTTGGTACAGCGGGCCTAAATCTGCCAGCCGCGCCTGGCGCGGAGGGAGGCTGATCGGGAATGAGGAATGATTCGGTTAGAATGTGCCGATGGAGCCTCGAATTTATCTTGGCACGTGCGCCTTCACGGCGAGCGGGTGGAGCGGCGCGTTTTATCCGAAGGGGATGAAGGCGTCTGAGTATCTCAGTTTTTATTCGGAGCGCTTTGATACCGTGGAGATCGATTCGACTTTCTACGGCTGTCCGGCCCCGAAGACCGTCACGAACTGGTGCGACAAAACGTCCTCCAATTTCGTCTTTTCGGTCAAGGCACCGCAAGCCATCACGCACGAGAAAATTCTAGTGGGTTGCCAAGAAGAGTTTGCGACCTTCGTGAAGACCATGGACCTTCTCGGAGACAAACTTGGGCCCATCGTCTTGCAATTTCCCCACTTCGATAAGTATCAGCTAAAGGACCGTCACACCTTCACCGACCGCCTGCTTCCGTTCTTGAAAACTCTGCCCAGCGGGCGCCAATTCGCTTTGGAGATACGCAACCGGAAATGGCTGGATGCGGAGTTTGCGGACATTCTCAGGAGTTTCAACGTCGCACTGGTGGTGCAAGACATCCACACGATGCCGGGACCAGCGGAGATGAATTTCGACCCGGTGACGGCCGATTTTTCCTATGTGCGCCTGCTGGGCAACCGCAAACAAATCGAAATGGCGACGACAGTGTGGGAAAAAACCGTCGAAGACAAGACCGAGCAGGTGTCCGCCTGGGTTAGTTACTGCCAGTCGGTCCAACGGCGCGGCGTTAAGCAGTATGTGTACGCGAACAACCACTACGAAGGCTTTGGGCCGGGCACGGTCGAGAAGTTCGGGGATTTATGGAAGAAAGCTGGCGGCGCAGATCTCAGGAAGCCGACGAGAGAGCCACTAGAGCCAAACCTCTTTGGCTAAAGCAACCTCCGTCACCCGCGCCCACGGTCCCGCCTGAATCCAGAAAATCTCGTTCGCTTTCACGAGCCTGCCCGTCCTTGTTCTAGCAAGCGACGATTGCGTTGTTCTCAAAAGATTGCCAGGAACGGCGTAAAGTGCTCTGATGACCGTGAACTCTTCAACCGCAACAAATCCAGGAGGTTGCAATGAGCATAACGACAGGTACGCGACAAGCTGGCGGCGTCACGATTGTGGACATCAAAGGGCGGATTGTGCTCGGCGAGGAAAGTGCTGCGGTGCGCGACTTGGTCTGCGATCTGTTGAGCAAGGGGCAAAAGCAAATTTTAATTAATCTCCAGGATGTCGATTATATCGACAGCATGGGCTTGGGCTCGCTGGTGGGGGCTTTCGTTACAGTACGGAAGCAAGGCGGACACCTGAAACTGCTCAACGTGAATGCGAAGGTCACGGATGTAATGCAAATCACAAAGCTCTACACCGTCTTTGACATTATGGATGACGAGGCAGCGGCCGTGGCATCTTTCGGCCAATCGTCCGCAGCGAACGCCTGAGCTGATTTTGCCTTGCAAGCGCGGGATTCCCTCTCGGCAGTCAAATCGCCTTGAAGATTCGCGAAAGCAAAACCGTGACGGTTTACGGCGAGCCCGAGCCCGGAAAAAAGATCGCAGAGTAGTCTCCGAAACCCCGCTCACGACGGGGGCGGAGCGTTCATGAATTAAAAAACAACGAGGCTGTCCCCGAGAAATTCACACATCAAAAAACAGGGCTTATCGAATTACGCCCAAAAAGTACAACAAGACCGCAATCAGAACTACCGTTCCGACAACGCCCAAGCCACCGCCCGTACCCCATCGTGAATAGCCGTAATATCCGCCGCCACCGCCGAACAGCAAGAGCAAAATGATAAGCAATATGAGCATCGAATTCCTCCAGGGTTAGAGCAAGGCCTTGTGGGGCCGATGATGCCAGGCCGAGTCGCTTTTTTGGAACCAATGTTGCCAGAGAAGGTAAATCGCTGTTCCCGTCGTCACGGCGAGCGTCATTGCCAGCAGGACAATCCCAAATATTTTGAGCAACATTCCAATCATTTGCAAAATCGCCAAAAGGTCCATCAGATGCCCCCTGAACGTCGGACGACATTGGCTACGATGAATTTCTGGGGAAATTGTACGGCCAGGCACAGGTCGGAACAATTCGGAATATCGTGTATTTAGCGGAGAAAAGAGACCTACCAGATAGCGGTTAGTTTGCCCATTGTTCCGGCTTCCTTCGCCCATGTCCCCGTCTAACTCAGTAACTACAGCATTCGCCGTATTGTTCGACGGCAATGGATTTATAAAATTGCTGGCAAGCAGCTTTCAGAATGCGTGACGGGGCGCGCGCCACCGAACAGGACGTGCCCCACCTCCATCGTGAAGTCTCCGGACTAGCGCAATACGGTACAATCTTCCTGCGTAGAATTTCCAGGAGAACTAATTTCTCCAGATTTCTTTAGGACGTGATGGACGAGCTGTGCCGGTATTCTACAAAATCGACAAAGAGCACAAGGTGGTCTTGACCACGGCTTCCGGCGTCTTTGATTTGGCGGCAGCGCTAGCGCATCAGGACCAACTCCTGACGGACCCTGATTTCAACCCTGGTTATTCGCAACTGCTGGACTATAGTCACGTCACGAGTGTGCAGATCGATGCGGATGACGTTCGCAAGCTCGCAGAACGCAACGTGTTCTGGCCCTGTGCCCGGCGCGGAATTCTTGTAAGCAATGATGTGGAATATGGCTTCGCGCGGATGTTTGAGATGCTTCGCGAAAACGCCGGCGAAAAGGGAATCAGGGTCTTTCGCAATCTGGATGATGCCCTCGCATGGATTTTCCTGACGGAAGCGAATACTTGCCCGCCCGTTGACCTGAAAAATCCCTAGATTGGCGGGTGGCAGGCGCTTAGGTCTCATCGCGTGGTGCCGGTTTTTCTGGAAGTTGAATTTGGGTACCGTATTCCTTGTGCTTTTCAAGGGAGCGGCTTTCGACTTTGCGGGGTGCTGAGGCGAAACTGCGTTCTTTGTGGTCGGACAAAAACGAAAGATCATGCAGTGGGCCCGGAAAAAGAAAGACCCGCCCTCACAAACCGAGGGTGGGGCACCCAAAGTCAAAAGACGAAAGCGAAAAACAGAATCAAAATCGCGCTCGGATCGTACACGCGGGCCATCAGCCTGGTTCTTTTGCAGATTGCGTCAGCCGCGGATTTTCTCACTTGACGAGAAAATCGCGGGTAATTTACGATTTCTCGTACCAGGCTTGTTATATCATCCGGGAGCTGAGTCGTGGACGATTCCCTTGAACCTGAAGTCCTTCCGTTGAAATCTTGTGGTTTGTCCGATTTGCGCCCCGTGCGCGGCGAGCACGTTGAGGATGGAGACCGGGAAGAATTGATTGTGCGATTTGCCCGACTGCACGCCGGGGATTGGAAGCGCGCAAGCAAGACGAATGCCGAAATCATCTACCAGATTTTCAGCAACATGAGGAAGCATGGATATTCGCAGGAAGCCGCCTTCGATATTGCGGCCCACACGCTGCGGTACATGGAGCGATCTTTTAGCAGTTCTGAGGTTCACCATTAACGGATCGCATTGCCCGGCCATCGCCACCGGATTCCTAGCTCCCGATTAATGCGCTCACCGGATCAAGTGCCAGGGCCGATTACTCCTTGTAGACCACTGGAGGCCCGCTGACCTTATGGGCCTTAAGGGCGAGCGATACCTCGACGCGATCGGCGATCTTGATAAAGGGGATGCCGCTGTTCATCCCGAACTCCTTGCGGTCGAAGGCCATGGTGCCTTTAATGCTGCCATCGCCTGTC